>CAYTGY010000508.1:0-2426 GCA_964437265.1 uncultured Spirochaetaceae bacterium
ATAGCCCTCGGCAGCTGCACCATCAACGGCGGGATGTACTGGGACAGCTACAACACCATCAACCGCATTGATCAGTACATACCGGTGGATGTCTACGTAGCGGGCTGCATGCCGCGCCCTGAGGCGCTGCTTGCCGGGATCAAAAAGCTGCAGGAGCTGATCCGCGCCGGAAAGGCGGAGGGCGCCAACCACTACGCGGAGAACTTCGACTGGTACAAGGCAAACCAGAAGAAGGTGATCACGGACTGGAACATGCCGGACTACAACTGGTAAGGAGCCTGTGGTGAGTGACACAACTACCCGGACATTCCTGGATGAGATAACACACGAGCTGATTACCCGCTTCAACGCCGGCTCCCCGGAGCGTCCACGCTCAGATCTGGCGTTCATCACCGTGCCCGCACAAGAAACCGTTGCCGTTGTCTCCCAGCTCAAGGAGCGCCACGGCTTTGCGCACCTGGTGTTTCTGACCGCCGTTGACGTGATTGAGCGCGGCGTCTTCCGCCTGTGCTACATGCTGCACAACCCACAGCACGTGTGCGATCTCTGCATCCACGCGGAGATCTCTCGCGATGCGCCAACAGTGGAGACTATCCACCACCTCTGGGAGCAGGCGGCAACCTACCAGCGCGAGCTCAAGGAGATGTTCGGCATCAGCTTTCCCGGCAGCCCGCGGCTTGATGAGCCGTTCATCCTGGAGGGCTGGAACGATCTGCCGCCGATGCGACGCGACTTTGACACCAAGGAGTACTCGGAGCGCACCTACTTCCCTCGGCCTGGACGGGAGAAACACAGCACAGCCGATACCCTCAAGCGGAAGCTCTACCCGGAGGTCGACCTATGATCCGTACTGACATCGATCTCTCCTCCGGCAAATACGTCAAGCTCAGGCAGGGACCGAACCACCCCGGCATCACCGGCAATATGTCGCTCGAGCTCATTCTCGACGGGGATGAGGTGGTGGACTGTACCACCCACGTGGGCTACCTGCACCGCGGCTTTGAGAAGCTGATGGAGCGACGGCTCTACATCCAGAACTTTCCGCTGGTCTGCCGGATCTGTGTCCCTGAACCGGACTTCAACGAGTACCTGTATGCAAAGGGCGTTGAAGACCTGGCCGGGATTGAGGTGCCGGAGAAGGCGCAGTGGCTACGGCTCCTCACCCTGGAGATGGCGCGGCTGGCGAGCTTCCTGATGTGGATTGGCGGGCAGGCCGGTGCGTTTGGTATGGGCACCATTGGCCAGTGGTCGGTCACCCATCGCGACTTCATTCTGGACCGTTTTGAGGAACTGTCCGGCGGACGCATCTACCACATGTATATCATCCCCGGCGGCGTCCGGGCGGACCTTCCGGACGGGTTTGCCGACAGACTCCAGTCCACGTTGGACGGCGTGAGCACGCTCCTTGACGACATAGAGATGGCGTTCTTCAACAACGCCATCGCAAAGATGCGTGCAAAGGGCCTTGGCCTGATTACCCCTGAAATGGTGGACCCCTACGGGATCACCGGCCCCAATGCGCGGGCAACCGGCGTGACGCGCGACATCCGCAAGGACCAGCCGTACCTGGGGTATGACCAACTGGAGTTCCAGGTAGTCACCGGTACCGCCGGCGACGCCTACGAGCGGGGGTGGGTGAGGCTGCAGGAGATGCGGCAGTCGATTGATCTCATCAAGCAGATCATGCGCCGGATCCCGGCGGCCGGCGCCATCCACACGCGCACGCCAAACGTCCTGCACTGGCGGATCCCGCCGGGACAGACCTGGAACCGCGCTGAGTGCACGCGCGGCGAGTACGGGTACTACCTGGTCTCAGACGGCACGGACAAGCCCCGGCGGGTGTACGTGCGGGGCCCCAGCTATACCCACGCGGTGGCGCTCATGGAGCACCTGGCAGTGGGAACGAACATCGCGGATATCGCCGGGCTTATGGTGAGCCTGCATACCTATCCGCCGGAGATTGAACGATGAGTCTCAAAGACATCATAGCGCCGTTTTCCGTCTGGAAGCGCGCATTCGAGAAACCCTATACCGTCAAGAAGCCGATTGACGACCGGGCCGGCGCACCCCGCTACCGCGGCTTTCACACCAACAACATGGACGCGTGCATTGGCTGCGCGACCTGTGAGACAATCTGCCAGAATGCGGCGATCGACCTCGTGCCGGCAGACGGCGAGACCACGCGTCACGGCGACAGCGGGCTGCGCCCCATGGTGGACTACGGCCGCTGCTGCTGGTGCGCGCTGTGCGTGGACGCCTGCCCCACCGGTAGCTTGGGAATGAGCAACGAGTACGTCTGGGTGGACTCAGACCCGGAGGTGTTCCGCTACGTGCCCGGGAAGGACGCAAAGCCTTGGGACAACTCATTGTTAGGCTATGGCAAGCCGGAACGGGCCGAGGTAGGCACGGCGGCGCGGACGATCGCT
>CAYTGY010000509.1:0-2415 GCA_964437265.1 uncultured Spirochaetaceae bacterium
CACCCGCAGCATCCCCCAGATATTTGCTTCAGAAACGACCATCGTCAGCCGGAATCTTATTGTTGAGGAAACATTCTTCCCCGGAGTGCAGTCATCGAGCCCCATCATTCGCGGCGTAGACACCTCGCAGATGCCGGCGCTGCGTGGATTTGTGTTGACGTACCAGAAGCCGGGCGCAGATCAGATTCTCTCCGCCATAGGCGGGAATCCGCTACTCTCCAGCCGGCAGTACGGGCTTGGGCGCAGTGTTGCGTTCACGTCCGACCTTCGTTCACGGTGGGGCGTGGCCTGGCTGGACTGGCCGAACTACCCGCGCTTTGTGGCACAGATGGTCCGCTGGGTTTCGCGAGAGCGCTCCAGTTCCAGCCTGGACCCGGCATTCCGGCGAGAGGGAGCACGGGTAACCGTGACGGTTGACGCCACCAACCCTGACGGCAGCTACCGAAACCTGCTGGACCTGTCGGCGGTGGTTCGATCCACCTCCTCCGGAACCGATGAGCCGTCACAACAGCTCACCCTACGCCAGGTCGCTCCCGGCCGCTACGAGGGCTCGTTCACCGCGGACCGCCGCGGCACCTACCTGGTAACGGTGGTGGGTCCGGACACGGCGCCGCAAACCTTTGGGTATTCCATCTCGTATCCGTCGGAGTATCTGGACTTTCAGACCAACTACAGCGCATTGAGCCAAATCGCCGTGTCCGGAGGCGGCCGCGTCCTGCGAGCCGAAGACGCCGCGACGATCTTCCAGCCCACCGACGGCGAGGGCAGACGATCGCAGCTCCTCTATCCGTATTTGGTTCTTGCCGCGGTTCTGGTGCTCTTGCTGGAGCTGCTCTTCAAACAGGTGTTGTTCCCCGCGCGGGCGACCAACGCCGCGGTTTCTCGCCGTGGTGACACTTCAGATGACTCCTCGTCGGCGGATGAGCGAAGAGGACGGCGGCGGCGAGGGACTCCTGAGACCGACGACCGCGAGGATCTACCATCATACGAAGAGGTCAGACGACAAGTGGCACATGCCTACCACAGCGAGAGCAGAGAAAAGCGTGACTTCCACCGGTGGTTTGAGGGCGGCGAACACAACCCGGTTGCCGAACGAAAGGTTCATGTCGCGAGCAAGACGCAGCGGAGAACGCAGCAGTAACCTCGGCACGCCCGCTACGCGGACGGCGGTTTTCGCCCAACCAGGACAATCCGCGGGGGCCGCGCGACACCGGTACCGACCAGCCGGGGAAGGAGGTCGCGCGAGAGAGAGACCAGCTCCGCGCGCTGCGTACCGTCGGCATGCTCCACGTACTCCTTCAGAAACGAAATCGCCTGATCCGCTGGGTTGGCAGCATCAGCACCCTCGTTGAGAAGAGACTCCTCTACCGCCTCGAGTCCAAGCTCAGAAACGACCGCGCGTACCTGTGAACGCCCGTAGGTGTCCCGGTGCGTGTGTCCACGCGAACGGTCGATCGCGGCCTTGAGATGGTGCACGGCCTTCGCGTTCTCTTGCGCCGGCGTAAGCCCATCGCTCACCACCTCAACCAGCACAAACCACCCGCCCGGCCGGAGAACGCGCAGCATCTCAGACAGGACCAGTCCGGAGTCCGCCAGATGGTGCAGCGCATTTGAGATTGAAACCACACCAAAGTGCCCGTCCGGGTGCGGCAGTTGATCCGCTGCGCGGAGCAGGTAGCGCACGCGGCGATCGTCAGTTCGTTGCCGGGCTTCGTCAACGCTATCTTTGTCCGGGTCTATGCCCACGATCTCGGTGGCAGCGGATAGCGCGTCGGCAAGGCGGCGGGTAGAGTCGCCCACACCGCAGCCGACGTCCAACACGGCAGAACGCGGCACTCCGCGAGCAAGTGCATCGTTGATCCGCTCGAGCGCTTGGTGCAGGCCGGTCATCCGTCCAGTACCTCCTGGGGTATGTGTTTTGTTGCATGCAATAATAGGTCCGCGCCTCCGGGCGTACCGGCCCGGGGTCCGCTCAGCAGTTGCCGGTACGTTCGTGCGCCGGGAACTCCGGCGAACAGTCCCATCATGTGGCGCAGCACGTCGCGCGGCGGCCGATTCTGCCGTTCCCATGCGTCGATGTACCGCGCCATGGCTTCTACCACGCCCCGTCGCGTAGTTCGCCGTAGACTGTCCCCGTAGTATCGGGCGTCCGCATCGCTCAGCAGCCAGGGGTCATCGTATGCGGCTCTGCCAATCATCACGCCATCCACGTGCCGAAGCTGCTCGTCAATCTGTTCGCGGGTGGTTATGCCGCCGTTGACCTCAACATAGAGGTGTGGAAAGTCACGCTTTAGGCGAGCGACCTGCTGGTAGTCCAGCGGTGGAACTCGCCGGTTCTGCCGTGGTGAGAGCCCGCTGAGCACCGCTATCCGCGCGTGCACGGTGAAACGGTCAACACCGGCGGCGTGGACGGTT
>CAYTGY010000510.1:0-2413 GCA_964437265.1 uncultured Spirochaetaceae bacterium
ATCAATCTCCTGTGTCTGTACACCACGCGCCAGGAACTCCAGGTTCACCTGGTGAACAGTCCCGGTAGCGGGCGGCACTACGCGGAAATTATCGAACGCCGCCTGTCCCCACCGCAGAAACTCGTACCGCTCATGGTTGCGCTGGAACTCAATCTCGGCGTTTCTCCGCAACGCCTGCGGCGAGCCAAATACGTCCACCTGCACGGAGTGATCGATCACCAGGTCAACCGGAATAGAGGGTTGAATACGCCCCGGATCACCGCCCAGGCGTTGCATCGCCGAGCGCAACGCAGCTAAGTCAACCAGGGATGGCACCCCGGTGAAATCCTGCAGAATCACGCGAGCCGGCTTAAAGGGCATTTCTCTGGGCGCGGTGGGAGCAGGTGACCACTGCGCCAATCCCACCACGTCCTCATCCGTGATCTCGAACCCGTTGTTATTGCGCAGGGCCGATTCCAACAGCACCTTGATCGAAATGGGAAGGGACGAAACCCGGCCAATACCCTGCTCCTCCAACGCACCGAGCCGGTAATAGCCCACTGCCCCACTATCTGTTGTCAACTGCGCGCGCGCACCAAAAGAATCGCGTCTTGTCCTTGCACCCATAACAGTCCTTTCCTTCTTGCTTTGTGTCTGGCTACCCGGTTGTAAACAACATAAGCATCTTGAAATGCGTTCATCTCGATTATAGCAACGCGCCACCCCGCCAAGCATGGCGCGCCAAGCATGGCGCGTCATTTCCCACTATTGCTCGTTTTTCGCACAAAATCACACAGGATGTGCGCGCATGGTGCGTCACAGTCTTGCGACGGCGGTACAACTTGCTATAATAAACGTTTGCGAGTTAACGAGATTGCAACCACATTCCATCTGCATACATAGACGCTGCGAGTACCACATTGCTCCAGTTACACACGCAAACCGACCTCTATTGGTCCGAGGAATTCCGCATCACCGATGAAGATATCGATCATATCTTCACAGTTTTCCTCGAAGAAGAAACACCCCTGACCAGCCGCGAAATCGCCGAGCGGTTGATCCGGTTTCGGCTGGATCAAGAAGTTCAGGCCCTGCGCCGCAAAATCGGGCGAGGTGCGATCTTCCAACCTCAAAATGCCTACCCGGTAGGTCAGGTGCTCGTGTTCCCGGCCCTGGGTTACAAAATGGGCGAGGTGATAGAAACCCGGCCCGGCAACAACCCAGAACACGGCGAATTCACCGTGCTCCGCGTCGTCTTCGATTCCGGCGAGTCGCGCGAATTCGCCAGTGAACTCGTCACCCCGCACGAGCTAAACCTGGACGAAGAGCCGGATAACGGACAATTCATCGGCTACGAAGTAACTGATGTCCAGGCGCTCCTGCATGACCACGGGGATGATATTGTATACCTGCTGGAGGAACGGCTGCGCAGCGAACAGGATGTCGTTTATTTCGCCGGGCGTTGGTTCCTCAAGTCGTTGTTGGCGGATGTAGGCATCGCGCATCTTCACCTGGCCGAGGCCGTGCTGGTGATGCACGAGGGCGGTCCGCTCCAAACGGCTCTTATTCTCAAAGAAATCGACCTGCCAGCAGAGATCAACGCCCGCCTGCAAACCTTCTCAATGGACCGGGCGCTCTTTGAAGACGCCCGGTTTGACGAAGTGGGACCGGCAGGGGAGGTGCTATGGTTCCTGCGCGATATGGAACCCGAAGAGGTCGTCTCGGTTCCAGACCGGCTGGCTTACGAGCCAATTGACTATGATTGGCAACTGCTCACCGAAGAACTGGCCGCGCTTGAACGCGAAATTGATGACGAACTCTCAAACTTGAGGTCACCCGCCGACCCAGCCGATGCCGTCACATTTAGTCTGACCTTCCCACACCGACGCACGGGGACGTTGCCGCTGAACTCTCATTTGCGGCACCTGTTCCCCACCGCCTATGAAGCCCCGCGCATCTTGATGACGCTCGTCGACGGTCAGACTGACGAAGAAATGCAGGGTTGGGTAGTACGCGAACACCGTTACGTCTATGGGCTGGCCGATTTCTACCGTCGCCACAAATTGCCGGTTGGGGCTTATATCACTGTGCGCCGCACCGACGACCCTTCGCGCGTGATCGTGGACTTCATGGCCCACCGCCCACGTACCGAATGGATTCGCCTCGCCGTCCCCGGCAACGACAACCGGCTCCAGTTCGAAAACCACAAGCGCTCAATCGGCGCTGAATATGATGATCTGATGGTACTGGGCGCGGATGACCTGAAAGCCGTTGACAGCCTGTGGGTTCCTGCCGGGCTGTCGGGACCAGACCTGCCAGCTATCATGCGTAACTTGATGGGCGAATTGGCCCGCCTCACGCCTCAACATACCGTACACGCTAAAACACTCTACAGTGCTGTAAACATCATTCGCCGCTGCCCACCAGGACCGAT
>CAYTGY010000511.1:0-2408 GCA_964437265.1 uncultured Spirochaetaceae bacterium
TGGTGGCCGGTGCGCTGATCTGGCGCTGGGTGTTGAATAGCCGGTATGGTTTCCTCAATCAGTGGCTGGCCGCGGTGGGAGTTCAGGGACCGGCCTGGCTCACCAGTCAGACGTGGGCAATGCCCGGCGTCGTTCTTGCCTCGGTCTGGAAGGATACCGGATACTACGCGCTCATATTCCTTGCAGCGCTCAAGAGCATCAATAGAAACTACTACGAGGCCGCTGAAGTAGACGGCTCCTCGCGGGCCCGGACCTTCTTTCAGATTACGTTCCCGCTGATGACCCCCACGCTGTTCTTTGTTGTGGTGATCAATGTCATCAACGGGTTTCAGGTCTTTGAGTCCATCTGGGTGATGACGCAGGGCGGGCCCGCAGAGGCCACAACCGTCATTGCGGAGCGCATCTATAGAAACGCGTTCACCTTCTACAAGATGGGGTACGCCGCGGCGTACTCGTGGGTTCTGTTTGCGGTGATCCTTGCGACAACGGCGGTCCAACTCTGGCTCCAGAAACGGTGGGTGTCCTATGAATCGTAAAGCCATCCGTCAGCTGGTGTTCTACGTCACCGTTACCGTCGTGGCGTTCCTGGTGATTGTGCCGTTCCTTTGGATGATCAGCACCTCGTTCAAGGCACGCGAGGCGATCAACACGGTGCCAATCCGGTGGATCCCTGAACGGCCCTCTCTAGAGGCGTACCGCGACATCTTCACTATGGCCAACATCAGCTTTGCCAGGGCGACCTTCAACAGCGCATTCCTTTCCATTCTGATGACGGTACTACCGCTCTTGTCCTCGGCGATGGCGGCGTACGCCTTTGCAAAGCTGGAGTTCAAGGGGAAGAAGCTGCTCTTCCCATTGTTTCTTGCAACTATGATGATCCCCGCCGCGGTCCTAATGGTACCAAACTACGTACTGCTCCGGTACCTCCGTCTTCTGGACAGCTACACGGGTCTGATGTTGCCGTCTCTGTGCAGCGCATTTGCCATTTTCTTCATTCGGCAATCGATGGTGACGGTGGAGGCCGCCTATACAGAGGCGGCGATCATGGACGGCGCAAAGCATGGACGCATCTTCTTCTACATCATGTTGCCGCTCACTAAGCCGGCGCTGATGACTATGGGGCTCTTCAACTTTATGGGTGCCTGGAACAACTTCCTTTGGCCGCTGGTTGTTCTGACCAGCCGTGACCGGTGGACGCTGCAGCTGGCGCTGAGCAATATGGGCCGCCAGTTCGGGAACTTCCACCATTATCTCATGGCGGGCTCTCTCATCTCGCTGATCCCCATTGTCCTCGTTTACCTCGTCAGCCAGAAGTACGTGGATCAGGGACTCGCGATTGGCGGCCTGAAGGCATGAGTAACGTTCGGGAAACGTCGTCCTCGTTGGGGACGTCAACTATAGAGACAGAAGGAGTGAGATCATGAAGAAGCTGGTATTCGTAACGGTATTCGCGGTGACGGCCGCGGTAGTTGCATTCGCCGCCGGCGGCGGTGAAGAGGCGGACGGTGGAGCGGTTCGTGTTGTGTACAACAACTTCTCCGCTGGTGAGAACAATGCTGCGGTCCTGAACGCTATGCTGGACCACTTTGCAGAGCGCTATCCGGAGATCCAGGTGGAGAACGACGCCATGGGGTACGGTGACGCATATTGGACGCAGCTCACCACCCGGATCGCGGGCGGAAACGCGCCGGATGCGTTTGAGGTGAACATGGAGAACTTCGTCCCGTACGTGACGCGGAACGTGATGCTCCCGCTGGACGACTACTATGAGAGCTCCGGTGCCACCGGCGTCTATTCGCCGGCAGTGTTGAAGGCGTGCACGTTTGAGGACACGCTCTATGCGGTCCCGCAGAGCTTCTCTACGGTTGTGCTGGTCTACAACAAGAACCTATTTGACCAGGCCGGTATCGACTATCCCACCAACGAGTGGACCTGGGACGATGCGCTTGACGCCGGTGTCGCGATCAGTGAGCTCGGTGACGACATCTGGGGCATGTACAATCCCATCCAGTTCTGGGAGTTCTACAAGGTTGTCCAGCAGAACGGCGGGAGTCTCATGAATGAGGCAGGGACTCAGTTCACCATCAACAGCCCTGAGAACCTGGAGACGTTGGAGTACATGGTCGCCCGGATCTACGAGCATGGCGCCATGCCGGACAATGTGGAAAAGGCGGACCGCACGGAGAGCGACCTCTTTGTGGAGAACAAATTGGGAATGTGGCTCAACGGCGTCTGGTCCTTCTCAGAGCTCCGCCAGCGGGCCCCGGCGGATCTGCGATGGGACATTGCAGTCGAGCCCGGTAACACCAGCAAGGCAACCCACTTCTTCGCCAACGTTTCGGCGGTCAGCCCCACCTCAGACTACCCCGAGGAAGCGTTCAGGCTGCTGCACTTCCTGGCCTCTGATC
>CAYTGY010000512.1:0-2405 GCA_964437265.1 uncultured Spirochaetaceae bacterium
TCCCGAATCGCGCGGTCCAGGCCACGCGCTTCAAGCACGGACATCGCGTGTGCGCCGTCGCCAACGCCCGGAACAATTACTTTGTCTGCGGACGCTACCATGTCGGGGTCCGCGGTGATGGTGAATGCCGCTCCCACATACTCGAGCGCGGTCTCCACGCTCCGGAGATTCCCCGCATCGTAGTCGACTACAACAATCACAAGGTCCCTCCAACGGCGCCGGTTGCCGTGAGCAAGCGAACCATCAGATCCGCGGCATCTTGAACAGCCAGGTGCACGCCCCGGAACGCCACCTGAGCGCCGTCCTGCTCAATGACGGCCGTCGCCGCGAGTTCTCCAGACGGGAGCCCAAGCCCGTTCAGCAGCAGAAGAAGCAGACCCCGTGAGACTCGACGGAACAGTGACGCCTGTCGCTCTCCGGGAAAGCGGAATACGCCGGACAGCTCTACCACCTCGCCGGACAGACCGACCTCCGCCGAACATGGGACTCCCAGCTGAAAACCGACCTCCTCAACGCTGAGACCCGGCAGCGCTATCCCCAGCTCTGCCAGGACCCGAGCCCCCGGATCCGGGAGCGTCAGCCGAACGAGGGCTACCGACATGCCGGCATCCGGCTGTACCCATAGCCGGCGCACCGGCGCGGTGCCCTCTACCGTGGTGCCTCCTGGCGCGCCCGATGCCTGTTGAGCATACGCGTCAAGAACTGGAGCCAGCGGGCCGGTGCCAAAAATCACGAGTCCGGGTTCCGGCACGGCGAGCTGGAGCCGGCGATCTACCGTGGAGTATGTGTAGCGGACCGGAGCGCCGTCTGCGGCCGGTGTACGTTCAAACGCCGGTGATCGGCGGAGAGCAAACGTCGTGAACCGGTAGGGATACCGGCCACTCGCCGTACCGTAGACGGTCGGCGGTGCGGTCTCGTGCACCCGGAACGACGCAGAGATTCGCGCCGTTCGCTCAAGAAAACGCTTAAGGTCACGCGTGGCATCGTGGGCAGGCGCCGTCGCGTCGGCGCCACTCAGCGACAGCTCAGCCAGGCGGTCCGGGTCCAGCAAAAGCGGACAATGGGTGGTGATCGCCGCCACGTCCACGGCCAGATACCCGGACTGGTCCGCCGGCAGTAACCGGTCCGTGCGTGTTGCAGGCGGCGGCGTCGTCGCACAGCCGCCTGCAACCACCGCCGCCGCAACGAGTAGTGTCCATCGCGCGAGGCGGAGACGGTTATCCGGCCTTTTCCACATCAACACGGCAGGTGTCCTCACCAATGCGCACATCAATGCCGGCGGTGCCTTCCAAGAAGGCTACGGAGACCGCAAGGGTCTCATTCATCAGGTACTCTTCGTGTTCCGCTACGGCGTTCTGGAGATCCGCACCGCCTGCAATACGCAGCTGGATACGGTCACTGACATCCAGACCCTGCTCCTTGCGGAGGTTCTGTATCTGCCGGATCAGGTCGCGAACCATTCCCTCCTGACGGAGATCATCCGTGACCTCTGGATCCAGCGCGACGGTCAGCGCTCCTTCGTTGAGAACCTTGAGGTTCTCGCGTTCGTTGCGTTGGATGATGACGTCATCACAGCTCAGCTCCAGCGTCCGGTCACCAACCTCAATGCTGAGCACGGTGCCTTCGAGCAAACCCTGGATCTCTCTGCCGGAGAGCGATCCAATGTGCTCGGCCGCCTCCTTCATGTCTTTCCCAAGAGTCTTGCCCAGCTTCCGGTAGTTTGGCTTCGCCGAGTACTCGACAAGCTCCTCTTCGTTTTCTCGGAAGACCACCTCTTTTACGTTGAGCTCCTCTCTGATGATGTCTTCCATCTCGCGCAAGACGCGCTTCTGCTCCGGATCTCGAGTGACCAGATGGATTGCCCGAAGCGGCTGCCGGTTCTTCAGGTTGTGCATGCTACGGATCGCCCGACCAAGACTGACCGCGAGCCGGGTTGAGGACATCTTCTGTTCCAGCGAGTAGTCCCGCTTGGAGCGATCGGCGACCGGGTAATCGCAGAGGTGCACACTATCCGGCATCTCATTGCTCCGGAGATTCTGATACGCCGCCTCGCTCAGGAAGGGGATAAACGGCGCGGCGACGGTAACCAGCCTGAGCAGCACGGCATGCAAGGTGGCATAGGCCTCAGCCTTGTCATTGTCGTTCTCGCTCTTCCAGAATCTGCGGCGGCTACGCCTGATGTACCAGTTGTTGAGCAGGTCAATAAAGTTGACTATTGGGTCAACGGCTCGCTGCAGATCGTACGCATCGAGCTCCGCAGTCACCTCTTCCACCAGCCGCTCCGCCTCGCTGACAATCCAGCGGTCCAGTGGATTCTCCGGCGCCTGAGGCGCTCCGGACGGTTGCGCATTGTCAATGTTCGCATAGGTGACGAAGAAGCTGTAGCTGTTCCACAGGGGAATGAT
>CAYTGY010000513.1:0-2405 GCA_964437265.1 uncultured Spirochaetaceae bacterium
GGTGCCGAAGACGAGGTGGCCGGTCTCGGCGGCCTGGACAGCAGCAAGGACGGTGTCGTGATCGCGGAGCTCGCCGATGAAGACGACGTCGGGGTCCTGTCGGACCATGTACTTGAGCGCCGCCTTGAGCTCTCCGACCTCATCTTTCTGTCCCGGATCCATCTCCAGCGTGAGGTCTCCGGATGCCACGGTCTTGGCGATCACAATACCCTCTCGCAGCGGCGTTACGATGCTCCGCGTGATAACGACGGTCATCAGTACACCAAGGATCACCGCAACAATCCCAATCACCATCACCAGAACGCGACTGCGGTCGGCCAGAAGCAGCATCGCCTCATCAGTAAGGGCGTTATCAGTTGTGGTCTCAACCACCTGCCGCAGGAATGTCTGGACTTGTTCCAGAGCGGGCTTGGTTGCCGTCGCAAAGACATCGCGGGCCTCGTCGTAGCCCGCCACTTGCGAGTCGTGCCAATGCAATACGTCGTCTACTCTGGACAGAACGACGTACGCCGTGGGCTTTGTGATCTCAAAGTAGAAGTCCTGCGCTCCTTGGGCGTTGCCTGCCGCACGGCGCTCTATGACGGTTGCCGCGGACTCATGGAGCAGCACGTGCGGATCGTATACACCGGCAATCGCACTGTCGAACGCGGGGTCTTCAGCGCGCAACTGCGCAATCTCGTCGGAGTACAGCCACTGTCCAAGCGTGCAATTGTGCGGGTTGAGCTCTATCGCGTCCGTGCTCGCCGTTGGGTCAAGCAGCAGGTCCTTCACACGGTGAGCCCACTCAAGATGTCCGGTCTTCGCCTCCCGAAGAAAGTTACCCAACGAGGCATCAACATGGGTGTATTCTTCCGCGATCCGGTCAGCGCTCTGGTGAAGACGGTTGTGCGGCTCCTCAATGGCCGCCAAGATAGGCGCCAGCTGCGGGACCAGCCGTTCGGCCTCTCGCCGCGCGTCACTATAGTACCACCGGCCAAAGGCGCATTCCCGGGGATCAGTTGTTACCGTGATTTCGTGCACGTTGTCGTCGGTAATGAGCGCATTTACCGCGTTCGCCCAGTTCAGGTGATCCACCTCCCGCTGCACCATCTCACTCTTGAGCGCGTTGAAATGAATCACCTCCTCCGCGTTGTCGACGATGCCCGCGATTCCGGTGATTGCGAAGATGGTCAGTGTGCTCAGAAGAGCCAGCACTGCACCAAACCCCACGGTCAGTTTGGCCGCCAAACGTAAGTCTTTCCAGCTCATCGCGCTCTCCTTTTTGGACACATTACGCTTTACATACTCATTCTACGGGATAGCAGTTCTGATTTCAATATCTATTTTGAGCTTTTTGGAGTACTGGTGCGAATCGTGATATGGTTCAGGCAGCGGGCGGGAAGAGCTGGTCCGGAGAGACGCGGATGCTCCGGAATTCGTTTTCCACAGTTTCCGCAGCAGAGTATACTGGGCGCCATGTTGATCCGCAGAACCGTCGCGGTGCTGGTGCTCAGCGTTGTGATCGCAGCCGGTCTTCCAGCCCAGGAGGCCAACCGCCGCCGGATCATCCCGGTGGATGATCCCGCCTACACGTACCTGGACCTTGTCTATCTGGAGGCCGGGCTCCCTCAGGCCTCCTCATTCCGCCCGTACACCGCACAGGAGTTTGACGAGTACATACGGGGCATTCCCGAGCATGGTCTTTCACCGCGTGGACGGCAGATGCTCGCGCTTCTGAGGCAACGACTGATGCCAACAATGATGGTCAACCGCGGCGGAGGACTGGGATTCGCCGCCGGCATTGAAACCAGCATTGAGTACTACGCGAAGCACGAGCAGGAGAGCGACTACGTTTTCTCTCGCGGGGATCGGCTACCCATGCTCTCGGCGCCTTTGGAGCTGTGGTTCTTCGACTCAGTCTACGCGAACGCGACGCTGACCCTGGAGGAAGACTACCGGCTCACCGCCGGACGGTGGGAGGAGATCACCTATACCCGGAGTGAAGCCGCACCCGCTCCGGTGCACCAGAACCATCTGAACTGGTTTTCGCCCCAATCCAATCTGTTGGAGCTGGACTGGTATTTCCCGTTCAGGGCGCTGATATCCGCCGGTGGCCCGCATTGGTACTTCACCTACGGACGCCACGGGCTGGATGTGGGCAACAGGGTCACCGGCAACCTGCTCCTTTCCGACTATCCCGACTACTACGACCTGGCAATCCTCTCTGCCCACTGGGAGTTCTTCAATGGTACGGCGGCTTACATCTACTTTGAGCCGTGGCTGACGGCGGCGGATCGACAACGGCTGGAGTCCGGCGAGTACTACACGCGCATCCGCGACTATGGGCTGCCCTACAAGGCGCTCATGCTCCACCACCTTGAGTTTCGTCCCTTGGTCATGTTCCCGCAGCTTCCACAGGTTCTTCT
>CAYTGY010000514.1:0-2402 GCA_964437265.1 uncultured Spirochaetaceae bacterium
CCCGGAGCTTAAAGGTCCACACCGTGCCGTCCGGAGTGCTCCAGTCGGTCGCGAGCGCCGGCACCAGCTCACCGGTGTTTGCGTCCATCTCTATGAGAAAGTCGTAGATGGATGCGTTTAGCGAGAACGCCTGCCCGTCCCACACGGGTGGTGAGATCAGGTTTGGGACCTGTTCGGCTCCCCGGATAATCATCGTGTCACCGGCGACTTCCTGGTCGCCCGCCGCGAACACGCCGGCCACACTGGTGACCAGCATTGCAGCCACAGTAATCGCTACAATTCTCTTCATTTGTTCCTCCTGCAATATATAATTAGGACTCTAAATTACTGATAGCAACATGTCAAGCCACCCACCCGTCCCTCCGTTGTCCGATTACCGCTTGCCGTGACGAAAGTCATCCCTCATCCCCCATATGGGCCGTGATTGTCGCCCGGTTTGCACACCCGTGCGCCGGCATAGTGGCAGGTCCGTTATTTAGGTCCGTTATCAAATTTGGGCTGACTCGGCCAGTGGCAAATGCTGTTGCCCGTCCGGGCCGATGCACGTAGAATCTGAGAGCCCAGAGAATCTTGTGTGTTGGAGGTCACCAGTGCTGCCTACATTACTCCGGTCACCAACGGCTTGTGCCATTGCCGTAGCCATTGTGCTGTCGCTCA
Organism: uncultured Spirochaetaceae bacterium; assembly: GCA_964437265.1. Taxonomy (GTDB): domain Bacteria; phylum Spirochaetota; class Spirochaetia; order DSM-27196; family SLST01; genus CAYTGY01. The sequence goes on from CAYTGY010000514.1 coordinate 658, forward strand.
CCGGCTGCGGCAACGAGCAGGTCCAGCGGGTAGCAGTCACTCCTGACATGAAGGCGGCAGCGCTTGAGCAGATTGCCCAGAACGAGATGCCGGACTTCTCACACTGGGAGATGAGAGAGATCGAGGACGGGATACGGTACGTCACGCTCAGCGAAGGAGACGGCAAGGTCCCGTGGTTTGATGACGAAGTGCGCGTCCACTACCGGCTATGGCTTACCGACGGGACCCTGATCGACTCCACGTGGCCGGACGGGGTACCAACACCGTTCCAGTTCCAGGTGGGCGACACGCGCCGAGTGATCACCGGATGGCACCGCATCATCCGCGAGATGCAGGAGGGCGAGGTGGTACTCGCCGTCATCCCCTGGGAGTTGGCCTACGGCCGTCGCGGTTCGCGCGGCATCCCCGGTACGGCAGACCTGGTGTTCTACATCCGGCTACTGCGGATCACGTAGCGTGGGCTTGTAGAAAAGGCCGGCGGTTGCCCGCCGGCCGGAAGGAGAGAGAAGCTGGTAAGGGGCTCTTACTCCCCTGGAGGCAGAATCACTGAGTCAATCACGTGGATCACACCGTTAGTAGCCAGCACGTCTGTGGCAATAACGTTCGCTTCCTCGTTGAGCATCACCATGCCGTCTACTGATATCCTGATGTCGCTGCCCTGAACGGTAGTAGCGGACTGCAATCCAACCACATCACCGGCGACCACACTGCCGGGAACTACATGGTAGAGCAAGATCTCAGTCAACGTGGGGATGTCCGCAAGGAGCGCAGCCACGCTTGCCGAAGTTGGCAGGCGCTGGAGCATGGGAGAAGCCGGCATAGCAGAGGAACACATGCTCTCCACGGTGGTGCGCGGCTACCTGAGCATCCGGCTGCGAAACGTCGCGTCCGGCGTCTGCTTGCCGGTCGCCTGAGCGACGGACTCGCGGCTCACTCCCCAGAGTACGGCTTTGCTCCCATCCGCTCGCCGGCGGAGTTTCGTGCGGCGGTGAAGCGGTCGGCGCACCCGGCTGCTGCTCCTGGCGTACGAGCACCGGCTCTGGTATAATCTCCATTAGGGGGATGGGTATGAGACGCTTCTGTGTGGCGGTGGTTGCAATCGCAATCACCGTGACGGTAGCGGCGGGGGCCCAACCAACGTCTAGAGACGACACTGTTGTTTCCATCTTAGCCTTTCCACACGCACTGCTCCCGCTCGCAACTCCGGTTGAGTATTTCACTACAGGATTCGGCGCGGACGCGGGCCTTGAGGTTCCGCTCCCGTTCTTACCGGCGCTCGGAATTCGGACAACCGTGGGGTATTCGTTCCTGCCGGTTTGGACCGCGGACGCGGTGAACGTTGTTGGAGCCATGGCGGGGCCCGCCGTCTCGCTGCCGGTTGGGCCGGCGGTTCTGGTTGATCTCCACGCCGGGGCCGGTTACTACTACGGCATGGTGGGTGACGGGAGCGGACGGAGCGGCGGCAACGCGCTCTTCGGCGGCGGACTGCGGGTGGCCTGGAACAGCGGCCCGGGATTCTCGCCGGGGATCGATGCGCGCTATACGGCAGCGCTGGACGGGCTGGGCGGGCTTCTCTACCATGGGCTCGAGCTTGGCGTTTCCACCCGCTTCAATGTCCTGCGCCACCGGGAGCTGCAGATCGAGGAGCTCGAGCTTGAACGGGTCTTCCCGGTGCTCTACAAGACCTACGGCAGGTCTGACTGGAGCCGGTGCAGCAGCGGCGCTGCTTCGCCGGCCGCCGGATC
>CAYTGY010000515.1:0-2394 GCA_964437265.1 uncultured Spirochaetaceae bacterium
GCGCTTCTCGCGGACCGCTCCAAGATTGAACGAACAGCCAAGTCGCTCATATTCCTTCCTATGGCCATCTCCTTTGTTGGCGCAGGCGTGATCTGGAAGTTTGTGTATGCATACCGCGCTGAAGGGCAGGCGCAGATTGGACTGCTCAACGCCGTGGTCACGGGGTTGGGCGGAGATTCGGTGAATTGGCTGACCTTGCGGCCGTGGAACAACTTCTTCCTGATCGCCATCTTCATCTGGCTGCAGACCGGGTTTGCGATGGTGATACTGTCCGCGGCCATCAAGCAGGTCCCCAGCCAGCTGGTGGAGGCGGCTCGAATTGACGGCGCGGGTGAGTTCCGAGTGATCTTTCAGATCATCCTGCCGTATATCGCGAGCACCATTGTCACCGTCTCAACAACCATATTGCTGCTGAGCCTCAAGATCTTCGACATCGTGTTCGCCATGACGAACGGACTCTTCGGAACGGAGGTCCTGGCGAGTCAACAGTACAAGCAGATGTTCAAGTTCCTTCACTACGGACGGGGCTCGGCTATCGCCATCATTATCCTGGTGGCGGTGATTCCGGTCATCTGGTACAACCTGCGCCAGTTTGGACAACGGGAGGTGTTCTGATGGCTGAAGTAGCAATGTCCGGCCCAAAGAAGACGGCGCCTCCGGCCGGGGGCATGAACCGCCAGAAGGTGTTTGGCTCCGTCTTTGTCCATGCCCTGCTTCTGGTCTTGATTGTTGTGTGGACGCTCCCCACGCTAGGGATATTCGTGAGCTCGTTCCGCCATAGAGACGATACCATCCAATCCGGGTGGTGGACCGTTCTGGGTGAGCTTGATCGACTCACGATTGAGAACTACGGCCAGGTTTTGAGCGGGAAGCCGTTCACGTATGTCGACTCCCGAGGCGTCGAACGCACTGGACGCAGTGACGACATGTTGGGCGCCTTCCTCAACAGTGTCACCGTCACCATCCCCGCGGTGGTCATTCCCATACTGATTGCCGCCTTCGCCGCGTACGGGTTCGCGTGGCTGGCGTTTCCAGGAAGGAAGGTCATGTTTGTGGGTGTTGTGGCCATTCTGGTGGTTCCGCTCCAGATTAGTCTCATTCCAATCCTGCGTGACTACCAACAGATAGGACTCAACGGCGAGTTTCTGGGTATTTGGCTCGCGCACACGGGATTTGGTCTCCCATTGGCAACCTACCTGATGTTCAACTATATCAGCACCATACCGCGATCCATAATGGAGAGTGCATTCATTGATGGAGCGAGTCACTTCACCACGTTCCTGCGGCTGATTTTGCCCCTGAGCATACCCGCACTTGCGTCGTTTGCCATCTTTCAGTTCCTCTGGGTATGGAACGATCTTCTGGTGGCGCTCGTGTTTCTCAGCGGCGTTGGAGAGGGTTACGAAGTCATGACCCAGCGGCTACTGAACATGATTGGCACGCGCGGACAAGACTGGCACCTGCTGACAGCAGGCGCGTTTGTCAGTATGATCCTCCCGCTCGTCGTTTTCTTCTCTCTGCAGCGGTACTTCATACGAGGACTAATGGCAGGCTCCGTGAAGGGCTAGGAGGGCATCACACATTGGCCGGGGCAAAGCAACGTGTTTCAGCGCAAGACGTGGCGCGGGAGGCCGGGGTCTCCCGCACCACCGTCTCTTTTGTGCTCAACAACACTCCCGGGAAGAGTATCACCGAAGCCACTCGCCGGCGAGTGCTCGAAGCCGCCGCTCGACTGGGCTACATGCCCAATCAAGACGCTCAGCGGTTGGCTCGGACACGCGACTACAGCATCGGGCTCTTCATCAGCCACAGCCAGTTCGTCTACTCAGATGTGTTTGTTACTCGGGCCCTGGAGGGAATGTCCCAAGCCGCTAATCGCTTCCGCGCGCGGCTGGTTGTTCATCCAGTCTCGCTCCGGGAATCCAGCTATCTAGCTCTCGCGCGGCATGACAACGTAGACGGGATCATCCTGATCAATACGCATGACGAGGACCCTGCTCTTCAAGAGTTGGAGGAGAGCGGATATCCGGCTGTGGCGATGGACTTCATTGGCAACGCACGAATAGATCAGGTGTATGTGGACAACGGTGCGGCCGCGGAAGAGATGGTGCGGCACCTCATTAGGCTAGGCCACGGACAGATCGCGATGATCAGCCACGCGGCACCGCTCTTCTTTGCAAGCAGAAAACGCGTGCAGGGATACCGCCATGCTCTGGAGGAAGCCGGGATCCCGTTTGACCCGAGTCTTGTCAGATACGGCGACTTCTCAGAGCGAAGCGGATTTGAGCGGATGCAGGAGCTTCTTCGCGAGAACCCAGAGATTACCGGCGTCTTTGCGGGCTACGACGTGGTCGCTTACGGAGCCTTGCAAGCAATCCTGCAGGCGGGAGTTCG
>CAYTGY010000516.1:0-2372 GCA_964437265.1 uncultured Spirochaetaceae bacterium
CAACAGGAACGCCATGGCAAGGAATGTGCTGGCGGTGTAGACATTGCCAATCCGGGTGGTCGGCTCGAGCGACTTCTCAAAGCCACGTTGCTCCATGAATGCAAGCGCGTCCTCAGCCCCAACGCCCAGGGTATTGCTGACCAGTCGCTGTAGTGCGCTCATCGCCATCATCTTGAAGGGCACGTGAAGAACAAAGAGATCCGTGCTATTGAGCACGTCCTTGGGGTCCTCGCCGCGGCGTTTGCAGTGATCCAAGAACGCGGTGTCCAGCGCGTCGTTGTAACACTGGATAGAGTAGCCACCCTTGACCTTAGCAATCACCGAACCGTTTGGCCGGAAGAAGTCGTCCACATCGCGCGAGCAGAGCCCTTGCGTTGCCAGATTTAGCGAGAGCAGCCGCGGGTGGTTCTCCACCAGCAGACTCACGGCCCCGGATCCCTGAGTAATCTCCGCGGTTGAGGGGGCGGCGTAGCGAGCGATGTCTGAGCTGACCACCAGGCCGCTCTCATTGCGTTCCGGCGCCATGGCAAGCAACGCGGAGATCCCCAGCATTGCAACAGCACCTCCGGCGCACGCGTGCTGGACCTGAAATGTAGAGATCGTGTCCGGCACCTGGATCCCAGATCGCTGGAGCATCCCCTCAACGTACGCCGCGATCGGCTTGGATTGGTCTACGGAGGTCTCCGTCCCTACGGCAAGGTAGCGAAGGCGGGCCAGGTCCTCCGACAAACGATCCTTCAGGAGTAGCTGTGCAGACGTGGCCGCGAGTGTAACGCTGTCCTCCCACGGTTGCGGGAAGCGTATGGCACGCTGATTCGTCTTCTCTACCGCGCGGCGGAGTCTCCGCTCAATCTCCGGATCACCTTTGATACGGTAGTCAACAACCGTGTCCAAGTCTATCTTAGACGACGGAATGTGCACCGCAATATCGCTAATCCCAACTGTTGTCTGGCCCATCACCATCTCCATCTCTCGTCCCAAGTATCGTGGCCCTAATATACGTGGCGTGGCGGAAAGCGGCAATTCTAATCTCTTGACATAATCCGCAATGTTCGACAAAATGAAGAGTTTTCATGAAGATCGCGATGCTCCTCTCCGGTGGCGTTGATAGCTCAGTCGCACTCGCACGGCTGACCGAACAGAGCGTCGGCGACATCACCGCATACTACCTCAAAATCTGGCTGGAGGACGAGCTAGAATCACTGGGTACATGCCCGTGGGAAGAGGACCTGAGCTATGCGCGAGCAGTAGCGCGGATGCTGGGCGTTCCGCTCCAGGTTGTGCCGCTGCAACTCGAGTATCATGAGCACGTCGTGCAGTACGCGATTGATGAGCTTTCCCACGGGAGAACACCCAGTCCTGACATCTTTTGCAACCAGCGCATCAAATTTGGCGCGTTCATGAACGCCGTCGCGGAACGTGCGGATGACCGAAACGTGATGATCGCCACCGGCCACTACGCGCAATTGGTCAGAGATGACCGCACCGTGCATCTCCACCGCGCCGTGGATCCGGTGAAAGACCAGACCTACTTCCTGTCGCACATGAGCGCCGGTCAGCTTGCCAGGAGCACGTTCCCCATTGGTGATCTCACCAAGGAAGCGGTGCGTGCCTATGCGGAAGAGACGAACCTTCCTACCGCGGAGAGACCAGATAGCCAGGGGATCTGCTTTCTGGGCAAGATCCGCTATCCTGACTTCATCAGACACTATCTGGGTGAGCGAACCGGGGCGATTATCGAGCGGGAGAGCGGGACGGTCCTGGGCGAGCACCGTGGTTTCTGGTTTCATACCATTGGCCAGCGTCAGGGACTAGGGCTCTCCGGCGGGCCGTGGTACGTTGTGGGCAAAGATACCAAAGACAATGTGGTCTATGTATCACACGCCCGTTCGGAAGCTGAGCAACGACGCCGCAGGTTCCTCATTGGCGAGCCGTCGTGGATCAATGCGGCGCCTGACGACGGCCGGTACCAGGTGAAGGTGCGCCACGGTCCGGCGTTGCTGGATGCCGGATTGAGGCGGGTGGGACCGGATCGGTACCAGGTCATCCTGGAGGAGGCCGATCGGGGTATCGCGCCCGGTCAGTTCACCGTGGTCTACGCCGGTACCGAGTGCCTTGGCGGAGCGAAGATTGTGGAGGAGCCATGAACGTCCGGATCGTGGAAGACGACGTGAAGATTGGGGAGTTCGTCCGCAAGGGACTCAAGGAAGCCGGATACGCGGCCACCCTGGCGAGCTCTGCAGAACAGGCACTGCCAATTGTTGAATCGACCACGTTCGATGCCGCGGTGGTGGATCTCATGTTGCCCGGAATGGATGGGCTCTCGTTCATCGAGGAGCTCAGACGACGGGGCGTTCAGACCCCCATCCTTA
>CAYTGY010000517.1:0-2360 GCA_964437265.1 uncultured Spirochaetaceae bacterium
CGGAGCACCTGGCTCATCTTCCGCGCGACCTCCGTAGACCGTACAGACGGCCGGCCGGGAGCGCAGCCGGTGCCGGCCCATGATACATGTCGCGGGGCGAGGCAGGGAGCTCGTTGTTCATACCGCTTGAGTGTAAAACGGAATGAGCATTCGTTGAAGACCCTACACGGCCGCTTGCGGCAAAGAGCCTGACCGCCGGACCCACGACCGGAGTGTGTTGACATTGATCACCGCACAACAGCTTATCTCGCTGGAGGACCATTACAGCGCTCACAACTATCACCCGTAGGTATACTGAGGCGCTCAAGGACGTGGGCATCCTCTGCAAAGAGACCCACGGCATTATCATCCGCTTCGCGCCGCCGCTGGTCATTGATGCGGAGACGGTAGACTGGGCCGTTGATCAGATTCAGGCGGTTCTGGAACGGGCGTAGGGGCGGTCGGTTCCACTTTGGGCGCAGGTCCGCGAAAGATCAACATTGTTCAATTCCAACCGCTAAGATTCCCAAATGACCCCGCGCCGATGATCCGGACAATTGGAGTAGCTGTTGCGAGGATTGTGCAAGGAGGCCGGTCTGTGGCTTGGATGGGAACGGGCTCAACCCAGCGTATGCGTTCGTGGGCCTTCGCAACTACACCGAATCGCTCACGCAGGACCCGTACTTCCTCCGTGCGGTTGGCTTCACGCTGCGGTACGTGGGGTGGATGGTGGTCTTGCAGAACGTGCTGGCGCTACTCTTCGCGGTGCTGGTAGAGGCGTTGGGCCACGGCCGCGTGCTCTTCCGGACAATACTGTTCATGCCAAACATGATCAGCATGGTTATTGGCGGGTTCATGTGGCTGTTCATCTTCACCCGAGTGCTTCCCAATGTGGGCGGCGTGCTGAGCTTCCTCGACCAGTCATGGATTGGCGACTCGCGGTGGTCGTTCGTGGCAATCCTGGCGGTTTCACTGTGGGCAGGGGTGGGGTATCTCATGGTGATCTACGTCGCCGCGCTGCAGGGCGTGCCGCGCCAACTCATCGAGTCCGCCTCCATTGACGGCGCATCACCGTTCCGCGTGTTCCGGTCGGTCACGTTGCCCATGATTCTGCCCGCCGTGATCATCGGCGTTTTCCTGTCACTCAATATGTCGTTCAAGGTCTTCGAGGTGGTGTATGCGCTCACCGGCGGGGGGCCGGGACGAGCGACACAGGTGATTGCGCTCAACATTTTTGAAGAGGCGTTTATCTCGCTGTTTCCGGTCTACATGGCGTTGATCAGCTCGGTGAAGACCGACGGCCAGATCATGACGGACATCCTGGCGCTGCGCAGCGTCTGGAACACCGTTGTGGTTGTGGTGGTGGGGATCGGCGGCATCGTGTTGTTCGCGGCGATGGCAGGGTACAAGCTCTCTCGGACGCGGGGCGTGCTCAGCGGGGCGCTCTTTGGCCTATTCGTGATGTCAATGCTCATTCCCTTTCACTCGATCATGATCACGCTGACGCGGGTATCACGTCTCCTCCACGTCCAGGGATCCACGGTGGGTCTGGGAGTGATCTACGTGGGGCTGGGCGTTCCAATGGCGATCTTTCTCTACCACGGGTTTGTGAAGTCGGTCCCGCGTGATCTGGATGAAGCGGCGGTCATTGACGGATGCGGCGAGTTTCGGTTCTTTCTCCAAGTGGTACTGCCACTGCTGATGCCAATCACCGTCACGGTGATTATCCTCAATACGCTTTGGATGTGGAACGACTTCCTGCTCCCGCTCTTGATGATCACGGATACGGATCAGTACACGGTGCTCCTGGCAACAAACATGCTCTTTGGGCAGTACAGCAACAACGACTGGTCGCTGATCCTGGCAACATTGGTGCTGGCCATGCTCCCGGTGGTTACGCTGTTTCTGCTCTTGCAGAAACACGTGATGCAGGGAATCGTTGACGGGGCTATCAAGGGATGATCGATGGAGGGTAGCGACGGTATGCTTCGCGGAGGTGGGTTCCTTTCCGCACGAGGACGTGAGGTGGTGGATGCGGCCGGCAACGCGGTACGCCTGCGGGGCGAGGGAATTGGCGGATGGCTTCTGCCTGAGGGCTACATGTGGCGTCTGCCCGCACCGGCGGACCGGCCCCGCACCATAGAGGCACTAGTGCGCACGCTGGTGGGTCAGGATGCCGCAGAGGAGTTCTGGGACACCTACTATGATCGGTTTGTGTGCGAAGCGGATATTGCCCGGCTGGCGGAGGACGGGTTCAACTCGGTCCGCGTGGCAATCAACGCCCGGACCATCCTGGCACCGCAGACCTCAGGCGCGGCGGAACCGCTGTTCGACCCGCGCGCCATCGGCCGCATTGACCGGCTGATCGGCTGGTGCAGGTC
>CAYTGY010000518.1:0-2350 GCA_964437265.1 uncultured Spirochaetaceae bacterium
GGGGGTGACGAGGAATCTGGGAGATATCCGTAATACCCAGCAGGTGAGCGGCAAGCCCGACGTCATAGAAGTAGAGTTTGGGCGTCTTGACCAAGCGTTTCCCGATATTCGCAAAGAATGGCGGAAGGCGAAAGACTATGTAGCTTGCTTCGAGCAGTGTCAGCCACTCGCGGGCGGTCGGCTGAGCAATTCCCGTATCGTTTCCCAGGCTCCCCAGATTGAGCAGTTGCCCAATCCGACCGGCGCAGAGTCCCATGAACTTCTGGAAAAGCGAGAGGTTGTGGACGCTGCTCAATTGGCGCAGATCGCGTTCGACATAGGTTCCGACGTAGTCGCCAAGCGCTTGCGTCGGGTTGAGACCCCGGTCATAGATCCGCGGATAGAAGCCGCCGAACAGCAACGCATCATTGCTCCGTTCACCTCCCGCCCGACCGACCTCAGCGTACGAAAACGGCAGCAGCGAGAGCAGCGCCGTTCGTCCGGCGAGCGACTGGCTCACGGTGTTTCTCACCGATAGGTTTTGGCTTCCGGTCAGAACGAACGTGCCGTTGAATTCGCGCTCATCCACGATCGCTTGAATATAGGACGCCAATTCCGGCACGCGCTGAAACTCGTCAATCACCGCGCCATGAGGAAACGCACCCAGGAATGCACGCGGATCGGCCGTTGCCCGCGCCCGCTCATCCGGCGTTTCCAGATTTGCATACGGGAGATCGTCCAGCTCAATCCGGCACAGCGTTGTCTTGCCCGACTGCCGGGGGCCGGTAAGCGTGATGACCGGGTAGTGAGCCCGAAGTGAGGTCAGAAGCGGCCCCGCTTCGCGCGTGATCGGTGACTGCATGGCTGATTCCTTTATGCAGATTCAAGATTCATTCTTGATTTAGCATACTCTGGTGTATCAGTCAACCGACGGCGTCGCGTACATCGGCGAGTGCCGTGATGGGGATGACGGTTGCCGTAAAGCATGGCACATAGCCTTGAAATGTCGAACACCACATTCGATTTTTCAATGATCACGCCGGCGCGGGGCCATAGCCAGATAGGGCTTTCACAGCTTGTCTGCGGCGTCTTCCAGCCCCAGGGCTAGAATCACCGCCGTTGAGATGCGCTCCATCGTCTCTGCGGAGAGTGTTCCCATCCAGCGGTCGATGCGTTGCTTGGATACCGTGTGGAGATTGTCCGCTTGGACGAACGACACGCGGGTGAGGTTCGCCTGCATGCCGACCGGCACTTCGGCCGGATACCCTTTCCCTTGTGACGTGATCTCGGCGACGGTTACCTTGTTTAGGTAGTCGATGACCCCTTGGCGTGTGAGGACCACCGCAGCGCGCTTGCCGGCGCGTCCGCCCAGGTCTACGAGGACCACGTCACCGCGATTCATCGGTCTCCCATGACTCCGCCGCGACCCACTCATCAATCCCGTCGTCCGACCGGTCGGCCTGCGCGGCACTGATCCATTGCTGTTCGAAAAATGCGATTCTTTGGCGACGGACCCACGCGTCAATCGCTTCGCGAATGACTGCGGTGCGCGTCTTTTGCTGGTCGCCGGCTACCTGGTCGAGCTGAGCGATGCGCTCCTCATCCAGGCTGATCTGGACATTCTTCATGATAGAAGTATATCAAAAAACATACAGGAGAACCATGAATTGGGGTTGGTGCGAGAGCGCGGTGAGGCTTTTCGCCGGCTACGCACAATGGTCTTGAGCCGGTCTACCGGATCAGCGGGACGAATGTCACGTGGAACCAAAGCGCAAACGGGTGGCGATTGCCCACGGAAGCCGAGTGGGAGTACGCGGCGCGTGGCGGACAAGACGCTCGAGATACCACGTATGCTGGGACTGGTATGACGGTGACTACTACGCGGATTCACCGGCAAGCAACCCGACCGGGGACGCGTTCCGCCGGCGTCTGTTGGCCCGGAACTGAAGCACCACGGACCTGCGGTACGTGGTATACTTATGTGAGGAACCAAGCGATGGATCTGACTGAGTCCCAATTCCAGTCACTCGTAGATGAGCTCGCCGAGCGGATGCAGGCTCGGGGAATCCCCGCGGTCCAGCCGCCGGTGGTGCAGTTGCCGCCGGAGTTCTACCAGAGTCAGCGCGAGATATCCGACCGCGTGGCACGCCTGGAGGAGCGGTTTGAGCAGATCGACAAACGGTTTGAACAGATCGACAAGCGATTTGAACAGATCGACAAACGTTTCGAGGATCTCATCCACTATATGGACAAGCGCTTCGAGCAGATGGACAAGCGCTTCGAAGAGTTGATCCACTACGTGGACAAACGGTTCGCGGAACAGAACCGCTCGATGGACAAACGGTTCGAGAGCGTGGAGAAGCGGCTGTCG
>CAYTGY010000519.1:0-359 GCA_964437265.1 uncultured Spirochaetaceae bacterium
GTTGGGGACGAGATGCCGAGAGATGATATTGCGGCGACACACACCGAGGGCTCGGGCTGCGAGAATGAACTCCTGCTCCTTGAGGCTGAGCACCTGGCCGCGTACAAGCCTGGCCATGACCACCCAGTACACGCTCCCGAGCGCAATAACCATCGTCCAGAGCCCCCTGTTGCCAACGAGCACCATGATGAGAATCACATAGAGGACCAGCGGGATAGAGTTGAGAATATCAACGATTCGCATCATGACGATGTCGGCCCGACCCCCTTCGTACGCCGCCAGACTCCCGTAGGCGACGCCAACGAGCAGGTTCACGAGCGAAGCCACGAAGGCAACGGTCAGCGATATTCGCGCTCCGT
>CAYTGY010000519.1:369-2340 GCA_964437265.1 uncultured Spirochaetaceae bacterium
TGCGGCCCACGATGTCGCTTCCGAACGGAAAGGTTCGGTTGAATACCTTGCGCGCCGGTTCAGTGATCTCCGTGCCGCCGACCGGTGTCAGCGAAAAATCGAACGGGCTCCCCATTCTGTCCGAAAGGACGTTGTAGCCGAAGTCCAGCACCACCTCCACCTCGTCGTCCGCATAGGTGTAGAGCTTCCTGACATTGTCCTGTTCCACTCGCGGTAGGCGGCTGCGAATCTCGCCCCGTCGCGACACCCGCAGCAGCTTGTAGTCCTTGGTGAGAAATACATAGTAGTCGTCCGCAATTTCGTAGATACTCATGCGCGGCGGAAGATTGGAGAAATCGACAACCTGGTCAGAATACGACTTAGAACTCAGCAGCGGCCCGACAACGGCAAAGAGGAGGATAAAGATAACCCCCACGAGACCAACCATTGCGGGTTTGTGCTTCTTGAGGCGCCGCCAGGCATCCTGCCAGTATGTGAGACTCGGACGGAACGGTTCTGCCGCGTCCAGTTTGGATTTGTCAACGACCACGAAATGTGAAGGCATCATGGGCTATCGCTGCTCCTTTTCGAATCTGATGCGGGGATCAACGAGTGCGTAAGCGACGTCCACGAGAAGCACCATGAAGACGTAGAAAGACGCGTAGAGGACGGTGATGGCCATGATGGTGGTGTAGTCGCGGTTTGAAACGCTCTCCACGAAATACCGGCCAATGCCCGGGATGGCGAATATCCGCTCCACAACAAACGACCCTGTCATGATGGCCGCGATTGTGGGCCCCATGTACGTGATCACCGGGATGATCGCATTCTTGACCGCGTGTTTCCCAATGACCGACCACTCTCTGAGCCCGTTTGCGCGCGCGGTGCGCACGTAATCCTGCCGGAGGACTTCCAGCATGCTCGACCTGGTCAAGCGGGCAACAAAAGAAAGAGAGTAACCACACAGGGCGATCACGGGGCCGATGTAGCTCGCTGGAGAGGACAATCCGAAGGGCGGTATCCAGCCGAGTTTGCCGGCGAACAGAAATATCATGAGCGTGGCCACGACGAAACTGGGGACGGTCACCCCGAGCGTGGCGAAAAACATCACCGTGTAATCGATAGGTCTGTTCTGTTTGAGTGCTGAAATGATCCCCACGGGTATCCCCAGGACCACGATCACGAGGATCGCGAGGGCGCCGATCCGCGCTGTCTTGGGGAAGCCCGTGATGATCAGCTCATTGACTGATATTCCTATCTTGGAAAAAGAGGGCCCCAAGTCAAACGTCACGAGGCCTTTCATGTAGTCGTAGTACTGCTCGTATAGCGGGGCATCCAGGTTGTATTTCTCATTGAGCACCCGCATGATCTCGTCCGGCACGGGCCGTTCCCGGGTGAATGGGCCACCTGGAATGGAATGCATCATGAAAAACGTCACGGTTGCAATGAGGAAGATCGTCAGAAACGAGTAGAGCAACCGCCGCAGAAAATAGCTTGCCATGCATGGACTCCTTCGTCCAAAGAAGCGTCCAGCGACAGATGCCGCAGGTCACGCAAGGGAGAGAAAATGGCCGCCCCGGATCGGGGCGGCCGAAAAGGACGAACTATCGCTCAACGTACGCGAGGCTGAAGTCCTTGCTTCCGAGCAAGCTTCGGCTCCAGTTCTTCACCTGCGGGCTGGAGAGCATCGTGTCGGTGTAGTGGTAGACCGGAATAATCGGGAGATCCGTCATGAGAATGTCCTGAGCTTCGTAGAGGGCATTGAAATGGTCCGCACCAGCTGCGGCAGCGGCGCGCTCGAGAGCCTCGTCATAGTCAGGATTGTTGTAATTGGGATCGTTGTACGTGTTGCCGGTCTTGAAGATCGCCAGGAGGCCAATGGGATCCAGGAAGTCAGTGATCCAGCCGCCACGTGCGACTTCGTAATCACCCTCTTTTCGGGTGTCCTGGAAGACGGCCCACTCCTGGTTCTCGAGCGTGGTTTCGATCCCG
>CAYTGY010000520.1:0-2306 GCA_964437265.1 uncultured Spirochaetaceae bacterium
GACGTAGGGGCGGCGGTGCAGGTATACTTATCCCATGAGCGTCCAAATGGCGCTGCTCAGATGCGCGCTGAGATGCACGGGTAAGCTACTGGGCTCGGACTTTTCGGTACAGAAGCTGCGAGCGCGTGCGGAGAAGCTCGCGCGAACGCTTCCGGTTGCACCTGGGGTGCACTATACAACGACACAGCTTGCCGGACGAGCGGCGGAGGTTGCCGTACCGGAGAACGCTCGCACTGATGGCGTGGTTGTGTACATCCACGGTGGCGGGTTCGTAAGCGGCAGCGCGGCCTCCATGCGGGGCCTCACCTCAGTGCTCTCCAGAGAGACACGAATGACCGTGTACGGTCTGGACTATCGGCTTGCTCCCGAGCACCCCTTTCCGGCCGGCCCTGATGACTGCTTTGACCAGTACCGGGCGCTGGCGGAGACGTATCCTGAGACAAAGACGGTGGTGATTGGCGAGAGTGCGGGCGCCACGCTGGCAATCGTCGTCTCCTTGATGGCTCGTGATCAGGGTGTGAGACCGCCGGCGTGCGTGGTTGCCTACGCGCCGGTTGGCGATCTCACGGGCTCCGTTGCCAGACCCCAGCGAGATCACACCGACCTGGTGATAAGCCACAAGGCGCTGCAGCGCGTGGGCCTGCTGTACTGCCCGGAAACCCCTGAGGACCCGTATGCCTCGCCGTGCTTTGCAACGTTCCAGGGTCTCCCGCCGCTGCGGATTGTGTGGGATGCGGGTGAGAACCTCTCCTTTGACTGCGCGCGCCTGGCGGAAACGGCAGCGCGGGACGGTGTGGAAATAGCGGCTGAAGAATACCGCCGGACGCTGCATACGTTTGAGATCATGGGGAGATTCCTTCCAGAAGCGCGCCGGGAGATAGCGGCCACCGCGGAGTTTGTGCGCAGGCATCTGTAGCGCCGGCCGGTCAAGGCATACGAGCTTGCCCGGGAGATTCCCTCACCGGCAAGCTTCCGCTTTTCTCCACATTGAAGCGCATATGCCTGGAGGACGCGCCGTGTCTCACAGATTCCGATCTGCAGCGCGGTCAAGACTGCCTCACGCTTCGTACGTACCCCAAGCGCCTCCATCGCTTCCCGAAGCTCATCTTCGGGAATATCGATTGTCGTCTTCATACATATCGTATTGGCCCCTCGACAATATCCGTCAATCGATTCCTATGGCACGATCATGCAGGAAGCACCACAATCACCGCAACGCCGCCCTGTTTTGCTCCCGACTCGACGTACCGATGTGCCGCAGGCACCTCCTCGAGCGTGAAGGTACGATCGACTACCGGCGTCACCGCGCCTGCTTCGATTAGTTGGCCAATCTCTGTCAGGTGCTCCCGAGTACCGGATACGCCGACAATGACGCGCACACCGTCCTTCCTGGTGTGCGAGCCTCTGATCATTGCCGGGAAGGTGGGGTTGGCCAGAATCAGCCGGCCGCCGGGTTTGAGCTTCAGAAACATCCGGCGCGGGCTGAGCTTCCCCACCACATCAAATATGACGTCATAGGTCGCCTCGCCGGTTGTGAAGTCTTCCGTGGTGTAGTCGATCACGTGATCGGCCCCGATCCGTCGCATCATCTCGAGCTTCGGTCCGGAGTCGACGGCGGAGACCGTAGCTCCAACATGCTTTGCGAGCTGGATCGTCATGGTGCCAATGCTGCCGCCGGCCCCGACAACCAGCACCTCCTCACCCGACTGCACGTGCGCTTCTTTGAGGAACTTGAGCGCCTCCACCCCGCCAAGCGGAGCGGCGGCGGCCTCGGCAAAGCTAATGGAAGTCGGCTTCGGCGCAAGCAGACACTCGGTCTGGTCTGGATCGGCGGCGAAGCACCGGTACTCGGCGTGACCGCCCATGGTGAAATCGGTCTGCACAAAGACCTCATCACCGACCCGGTAGGAGGTGACGTCCTTGCCCACCGCATCAACCACACCGGCCAGCTCTTGCCCCAGAATGCGGATCCGCTTGGGGCGGAACAGGCCGACATAGGCACGCATGATGAGAGAAAGCGGAAAGCGGAACTTCAGGCTCCGTACCTCGCAGTCACCGGTGCTCACGCTACTCGCGTGAACACGCACCCGTATCTCGCCGTCCCCCGGAACCGGATCATCCACCTCGCAGAGCTGTAGCCACTCATCGCCGCCGTACCTCGTCCAGGTGATCGCTTTCATCGCACCGGTATGATATCAGAAAGCCCCGGCCGAGAGGAGCGATGTGTTTGCCTAAGTCATCTGACTAAGTTACTGTTTCATTATGAAGTCAGTAACCGTCCACCAGGCCAAGACACACCTGTCCCA
>CAYTGY010000521.1:0-1988 GCA_964437265.1 uncultured Spirochaetaceae bacterium
AGAAGTATGCCGATCTTGAACGCAACCGTTAGCTCGTTTAGGATGAATGCGGGAATGAGCACACGAGTAGGAACGTCCGTCAAGTTCGCGGGCGGGGGCAAACCGGCCATCCGCATGAAGAGCCGGATATTGTCCGGATGACCACTCATCTGCCGGTACATGAACACGCGCATCGGCGCCTCAAACCGGCTGTACGCTTCCTCAATCCCAAGGTCGCCTTCGCTGAAGGGCACAAACGCGTTCTCATAGACGTCCATGACGGTTGGCCACATGATGAACAGCGTCAGAAACAGCGCAATCCCCATCAGAGCTTGGTTGGGAGGAACCTGCTGCAAGGACAGCGCGCGCTTCATGAAATCAAAGACCACGGCAATACGAAGGAAGCTCGTCATGAGAATGACGATGGACGGAGCGAGCGTCAGCACTCCCAGGAGGAGGAGCAGCTGCAGGGACAGCGCGACTTCCTGGTTGCTCTCCGGTTCGCGGATTTGCAGCTCCAAAAATGGTACTTGGAGCGCTTGTTCGCCGATCCCGAACCCCGCCCCGGCCTCCTGTGCCCGCGCCGCCGGCGCCGGGCCAATCACTCCCATCACCGCCACCGCAAGGGCGACCAACAGCCACCGTCTATACATCCGAGTTTCCCCGGAGCTTACGCAGACGGTCGCGTTGTTCCCGCATGAAGTCCAATGAGCCGTTGTTGTTTTCGCCGGCCCCAAACACACCGCCGATCATCTCTGCAAAGGTGCGCTTTGGCAGTTGCGATCCGTCACCGGCGGACAGCACAAGTTGATCAACTGTCTCCTTGTCTGAGATCTCAGAGATAAGACTGATCGACTCACCGGCGGAGCCCACCAGAAACACTTGTCCCCCTACTTCGATCAGGAACAGCGTCCGGTTGCCGGGCAACGACCGGCTCCCAAGTACACGGATAACGGGCGAGCTTGCCTGACGGCTTCCGGCGGCGCGTCGCAACAGATAGAAGAGCAGGTAGATCGCGGCGATGACGACTCCAAGGACCACGATCATCCGGACCAGGTCCCAGATAGAGAACGGCGAAACCGATTCCTGGGTTGTCGGCTCCTCCTCTCCAATGAGCAGCGTGGTCTCATCTACGGGAGACGTTTCAACTTGAGGTATTTCTTGTCCACTCAGATTCATCGCGGTACAGAGTAGTACCACGAAGATAACCAGCATTCGTTTCAGCGTTCCCCTCCCAAAGACGCGGACGAAGCTTCGTCCCGGCGGCGTGCCGCCGGCTTCTATGTCACGACTGCCGGATTACGACATGCCGTCTCCTAATCGGTCTGGTCTAGACACAATCTCAGTGACGCGGACACCGAAGTTCTCATCAATGACCACAACCTCACCCTTTGCGATCAGCTTGTGGTTTACCAGGATATCCACCGGCTCACCGGCCAGCTTGTCCAGCTCTATGATGGTACCTTCGCCCATCCCAAGGATCTCTTTGATTACTTTGCGCGTACGGCCCAGCTCAACGGTCATCTCCATGTACACGTCCATGAGAAGACCGATATTCCCTTGCTCTCCTCCGCCGCCCGCCGGCGTCAGATTCGGGAACTGCACGCTTTGCACCATAGGCTGGTTCTGCATCCCCATGCCCCCGGCTTGCGGGAATCCGCCCATACCGCCCTGCGGAGCGTTTCCACCTTGCGCTCCGCCCATGGCGCCGAACGCGCCTTGACCAAAGCCACCTGCCGCCGCCGCACCGCCTCCAGAGGAGCCGCCCCCCAGAGCAGCCTGAACCACCGACGCCTCAAACACTTCGTGTATCTCTATGTTTTCGCCGCCGGCGATTGAGATCCCGTAGGTGAGCTTCACCAGATCACCGCTCGGAAAAGAGATTGCAGACTTGGAAGCCGCTTCGCCCTCCGGCGGTTCGTTCATCACCGTAGCCCCGGAGCGGTCGCCCAACGCCGTGATGACCGGACCGGACACCTGACTCAACGCCTCCTGGAGAGCGTTGACGG
>CAYTGY010000521.1:1998-2277 GCA_964437265.1 uncultured Spirochaetaceae bacterium
ACGCCATCAAGACCCATCATAGGAGACGCAATCTTCAGTGCAGCGTCTCCGCCCATTACATAGAAGTGCCGGCCGGGCGTCCCCTCGCTCAGATTCAGGTGAACAACCACCACCTGATCAGGAAGCACCGTCAGCAACCCCTCCGGCGTAACCTGCTCAACCGTAGGACCTGAGACCGCAACCTCATTGCTCACGAGCATGGACAGGTTCGACTTCTGGCTATCCACCGTACCCT
Organism: uncultured Spirochaetaceae bacterium; assembly: GCA_964437265.1. GTDB lineage: Bacteria > Spirochaetota > Spirochaetia > DSM-27196 > SLST01 > CAYTGY01. Next base: position 2,234 of record CAYTGY010000521.1, read on the forward strand.
GGATCAGAGTCCGAAACTCCGCGAGCTGCTGGTCGCTAAGCGAG
>CAYTGY010000522.1:0-2265 GCA_964437265.1 uncultured Spirochaetaceae bacterium
CTGTTCACGTCCTCAACCAGGTTCTCCTTTGCTCCGCCGTCAAGAAGCGGATTCCAGCGGTCAATAAGCTGCTTTAACGTTCGGTCTACGTCTCCACCCTCACCCACGTAGTGAGCCTGAAGCTGCCGCACCGCATCCTTGAAGCGGGTAAGCTGGGCTCGACGGCCGGCGGCATCCGAGCCGCTTGGCAGGCTGGAGACTCCAGACGCAGTCACGCCGCCGCCTCCGGCCCCGGGTGCCGCATCGACGTCCGCGACTGCCTCCGGATCGTAACGCATGGTGGTGGTTGCCTGCGCCGCCGGCTGCGGACGGGTAGAGCGTGTCTTGCTGCGGCGCACCTCGCGCTCTTCCTCAGACAGTCCTATGAACACCCGTTTGAAGAACCGCACAATTGCGCTCAAGACCGGCACCGCCTGCCAGAACGGCAGAACCAATCGTGCGTCGGTGAGGAGCTTCTTCCGGTCCAGATTCAGGATCTCCGGCACCGGCCGGAGACGCGGATTCTTGGTATCAAAGAGCTCCCGGAGCTCGCGCCGCGTCTCCCCGCTAAGCCCCGGCTCCTGTGCAAGCAGGTAGAGCAGGTTGAAGTTCAGCAACGCATGCAGAAGCGGGTCTGAGGATCGTAGCCGCTGCTGGACGTCCTTCTCAAATGCGGCATCGTCGGTCAACATCTCATCCCGCCGGTTTGCCTTAAGCGCCTCCGTCCACTCACGAAGGTAGTACTCACGGTAGGACCCGCGCGCCTCAAAGACTGCGTCCAGCACCACATTCGCGGCATAGTCTTTGTAAATGTAGTACTCGGTTCCGTCCGTAGTCTTCACGCGGAGGATCTGCGGCAATCCCTGCTCATCCGGCGCTTTGAGGCGTTGCCCAATAAAAGAGTTCACGTCCTCAGTCCCGTACCGCTTGGTCAGTGGAACGCCGCGGGTATCCGTGAATGAGTAGATCTGACTGATCGTGAACGCGTAGGGTGCTTTGCGAAGCGAGCTATCCAGGTCACGGAGCGCGTTCTCCGTATCACGCCGGCGTTGCAGCACGCCCCGGTGGTGCACGCAGTAGTAGCCAATGAGGTATGCGGCCTGGCAATAGCCGTGTTCCTCAACGAGCTTCTCTTTCTTGGTGCTGTACTCCTTGATCAGCGTGCTGGACAGCTGTGTCCAGAAGTGGAACGTGAAGTCGGTTGGCTCAGCGATGGTGCGAAGCGCCTTGTCCGGCGTGGTCTGAATGGAGTTCAGCAGATCAGTCATGGCGTTCTCCCGTTGTCGGAAGATGGACCCCAACTTGCTCCGCATGTACCCGGCGTTCTTCTCGCTACGCAGATACTGGCGAATCTTCTGAACGGCGATGCGGGCAAGCTCCTTGGGCAACAACTCCGTGGAGGCAACCATGCTGTGCACCCCCTCCGGAAACATCAGGCGCAGCAAGACGTGCTCGGAACGTTCGGACCCGCCCAACCAGGACACGAACTCCGTCTTCACATCCACCGGTGTGATGAACTCTTCCGGAATGGACGCGTTGAGCGCCTCCTCACTGGGAAACGGCCGGTCCGGCTGTGCGTCCAGCCGCTCATAGGCCTTGCGAACCAGCGCGTGGTAGTACTCGGGGTAGATCACACCCATGATGGTCCCGCCGCTGTAGCGCAGCCGCACCCGTCCGTCTTCTGCCAACTCAATGAGGTAGGCGGTCATGAGGTTCGCGGGATTGTCCGCGAAGTCCTCCAAATCCGGGTTCTCCTCCACCGCACGGATGAGAAACCTCTCCGCATAGGAGAGAAGGGAGTTAAACGTGATGTTTGCGTCGCGATGCCGCTTTACGTAGGACTGCAGTATCCGAAGCGCGTCAGCGGTAGTAGACATGCTCCTCCCATGCTATATTCCGGCCCATCAATACTATATTCACCGTGAGCCCGGTGCAAGTCAGTTCAGGAAAAGTGAGTTTGACAACGGTTGTTCGGCCCGACTATGATGAGTGTAATGCAAAAGAAGCTCGTACTGCCCCTTACCATCCTTGCCGTGGTGTTGATCCTGGGATCGTGCAGATCAACTGCCGACGAATCCCAGGAGGAACCGGAGATAGTTCAGTCCCAACCCGCCGAATCAGAGCCGCCGCAAACGGAAGACCCGGAACCACAACCCGATGAGGAACCTGACGCCCAGATACAACCTGAACCTGAACCTACGCCGGAGCCCGAACCCGAGCCCGAACCCGAGCCGGAACCACAACCCGATGAGGAACCTGACGCCCAGATACAACCTGAACCTGAAC
>CAYTGY010000523.1:0-2253 GCA_964437265.1 uncultured Spirochaetaceae bacterium
TGCCGCGAACACTTCGTCTACCATCCCGGCGATCTCTGCGGCATCGGTGATCTGCTCCCAACCGCGATCTCGTATGATGACCCCAGGATCCTCATCCTCCGTGAAGACCGCGGCGAGTACCTGCTTGGCTATCTTGCCGTGAATGCGTCCGGTCTCCAGTAGCGAGAGCAACTCCGCCAGACGCTCCGCGGAGAGCGGCGACTCCTTGAGCGGTACGCCCGTCCGGTTGAGATGCTTGCGCACGTCACCCATCAGCCAGGTGGCCACGGCCGCGGGCGGGGCTCCAGCCGCCAGGCACCGCTCAAAGTAGTCTGCCGTGCTTCGCTCATCACAGATGAACTGCGCCTGCAACTCGTCAAGGCCAAACTCGCGCATGAGCCGCTCACGGCGAGGCTCCGGCAGCTCCACCAGCGCGGATTCGACGGCGCTGAGAAACGCAGCGTCGGCGCGGAACACCGGGAGATCGGGCTCCGGGAAGTACCGGTAGTCGTTCGCCCCCTCCTTGGTGCGCATAGACTCGGTGAGATCGCGGTTCTCATTCCACAACCGCGTCTCCTGGACCACCGTGCCGCCACGCTCGAGGATATCCGTCTGGCGGCTGATCTCGTGATCCAGCGCCTTGCGGACAAACCGTGATGAGTTGAGGTTCTTGATCTCTACCTTCGTCCCCAAACCGGTGCCGGCCGGACCAACCGAGACATTCGCATCACACCTGAGCGAGCCCTCCTCCATGTTGCCGTCACATACCTGCAGATACCGCACCAGCCGCCGGAACTGCTGGAGCAGGAGCTCCGCCTCTTCGCCAATCTCCAGGTCCGGCTCGGTGACAATCTCCAGCAACGGGGTTCCCGCACGGTTAAAGTCCAACAGCGACTGGTCACCGGCATGCACCATCTTCCCGGCGTCTTCCTCCAGATGGCACTCCTTGATCCGGACTCGCGTGCGTTGGCCGCGGAGCGCCACGTCAAGGTATCCGTTGGTACCCAGCGGGGAGGCAAACTGTGAGATCTGGTAGTTCTTGGGAAGATCCGGGTAGAAGTAGTTCTTGCGGTCAAAGGAGCACGTCGCTGCCGGCTCACAGTTCAGCGCCCTGGCCACCAGGTACCCCATCTGCATGGCCCGCTCATTGAGCGCCGGTAGGACCCCCGGATATCCAAGGCAGACGGGACACACATTCGTGTTCGGCTCCTCGCCAAAGGCCGCGCGGCAGGAGCAGAACACCTTGGTCTGCGTGAGCAATTGGATGTGTATCTCAAGGCCGATGTAGGAGGAGTATTCCATACTACGCCCTGCTCCCCGCCGCGGGTCGCCAGTGCGGCTCGTACCCGGGCGCCCGCTCAGGCGGAAGCCGCTCCGCAATTGCCGCGGCAAAGTGCATCAGCGCCGGCTCAGAGAACCGTGGCCCCATGACCTGCATCCCAACGGGCAACCCGTGCGAAACCGACACCGGAAACGCAAGCGCCGGGCTGGCGGCCAGGTTCGCGACGCTGGTGAACCGGTCCGCCATCTTCTGCTGAAACGAATCCATGCTGGGCTCACCGTGCGCGAACGCGGGCGTGGGGAAGACCGGTAACATCAGCATCCGGTGGCCCGCCCACAGGTCGTCCAGCTCCGCACGAATCGCGGTCCGAATCCGCTGGGCGCGCTGGTAGTACTGGTCCTGGAACCCGGAACGTAGAACATACGTGCCCACCACAATACGGAGCTTCACTTCGTCACCGAATCCCTGGGCCCGCGCGTTGCGGATCAGCTGCTCAGGGCTCTCTGAGAAGATGGGTCGTTGCCCGTACCGGATACCATTAAAGCGAGCCAGATTCGCGCTCGCCTCCGCCACGGCGATAGTGTAGTAGACCGGCACGTAGTAGTCGGCGTTCTTGAGGGTGACCGCCGCGATGCGGTAGCCGGCGTCGCGGGCAACCTCAATGGCGTGATCATAAGCCGCGCGCACCTCCGGGGTGAGGCCCAGTTCTCCGTCAAGTACCGCGACCGTCCCGGGAGCCCCGGCCGGGTCAGGCGCACCACCGCGCGACTGCTCGGCCGGCTCTTCGTGGGCCACGGTGGTCTGATCCAGCTCATCCAAACCGGCGGCGGCGGCAAATGCGCCGCGCAGCGTGGGCAGATCAGGAGCAAGCAGCCCAACCACCTCCAGCGACGAGGCGTATGCAACCAGCCCATAGCGCGAGAGCGCCCCGTAGGTGGGCTTGAGCCCGTAGACACCACAGAACGATGTCGGCAGCCGAACCGAGCCGCCGG
>CAYTGY010000524.1:0-2253 GCA_964437265.1 uncultured Spirochaetaceae bacterium
CCGGGCCAATCGGGGCGCTTCGGCCCGTGCCGCATGGAGCCGCCTGCGGCCTCCTGCTTGCACCGGCGGTACAACGTATTGCCGGCGCGGCTAATCGAGATCCCGCCGGTCATCCGGTGACGGCAAAGCTTTCCATGGCCGGCGAGGCTCTTGCCGGCCGCCTGCCGTCGGCGACCTCCACCGGTGTGGCGACGCTGCTCTCCCGGCTTGCCGAGCTCACGCGCGTGGCGGGGCTCAAGCGGTTGTCGCACTACGGAGTCACCGCGGAGGAGTTCGACACAATTGTGGCTGCGTCCTCAAACAAGTCCAGCCCGTACGATTTCTCCGTAGCTGAACGAATGGAGTTGTTAGCGGAATGCCTGTAACGCCAAAGGGCCGGCGGTTTGCCGCCGCACCGACGTTTCTGACCGTGTGTTTGAACCCGACACTCCAGAAGACGATCGTCCTGGAGTCGCTCCGTCCCGGGGATGTCAGTCGGGTTACGGAGCATCGCCTGGACGCCGCCGGAAAGGGCGCCAACGTTAGCCGGATGCTGCGACAGAGCGGTGAGACTGAGGTCCACCTGACGCAGGCCGGTGGCGATGGTCGCGAAGTGTTTCTTGGGCTCTGCCGTGTTGATGCCGTCAATCCGGTCGCCATAGAGACCGCCGGCGAGGTGCGCTATGGATACACCCTGCTTGACCGGTCTGCGCACACCACCACGGAGGTGATAGAGGAGGCGCGCGCGGTTGAGCCCAGCTGTGAGACCGCCGTTCGAACCGCGTTCACCGACCTGCTCTCCGTGGTAGAGGTTGTCATCATCTCCGGGTCAAAGGCACCGGGGTTCACACCACGACTCTTTCCGGGCCTTGTCGCGGAGGCGAAAGCCGCGGGCAAGCTCGTGATTGTCGACTACCGAGGGCAAGATCTGATCGATTCGCTCCCGCATCGTCCGGATGTGGTGAAGCCGAACCTTGCCGAGTTTGTGCAGACTTTTATGCCGGATCTTGGCTCGATCTCCGAGCACGCAGCCGACCCCTCGCTCCTCGCCGCGGTGAAGACGCGTATGCTCCAGATTCATCGGGAGCTCGACGTCGTGCCGATTATTACGCGCGGCAAGCAGCCAACCCTGTTTGTAGATGAGGGTGCGGTAGCCGACTTCCCCGTTGAGGAAGTGGTCCCCGTCAATACGATTGGATGCGGTGACGCGATGACCGCGGGCGTGGCGAGGACGCTCCGCGCCGGCGGATCAATCGCGGATGCGGTGGCCGCCGGGCATCAGATGGCGGCGCGCAACGCGGTGCTTCTGCGTCCCGGTGTGATCAGATAGCCCAGACTGCGACACAGGGCATGCACCACGCTATGCACATTGCATTGGTGCATCCGGATTGCATTGCGCAGCCACCGGACCACCGGACCCGTGCGCGCGGGTCAGGTGGCAATAACTGATTGCAGGACATACAGATACGCCGTACCTCTGCCGTCTTGGCACGGCCATTGCAATATCCTTCGGGAGGATGCAATGGATCGCATGGCTGAGCTGACTCGAAGAGAACGCAACCTGCTGGATCAAGTGCTCACGAAGATCCGTGTCTCCAACGGCAGGGACGCGGATGGGTGCGAACAGATTCGCAGACTGAATGCGGCTGATCGGGCTTGGTTGGCCCGTGAACTGAGCGAGATGCAAATGATCTTGGAACGGCATCTGGCCGAATTGGACGATGAAGAGCGGGAGATCGTGCTCATGCAGATCAACCTCACCCTCCCACTGTTCTACTATCTCAGGCACGCCTTTGAGTTGCTCTATCCCGTCGTCACGAGCGCCCCGTAAGCGGCGCTCGTGCTCTTCTATCTCTTTTATACATCAATGCCCTGTTCCAGCCGCAGCGTCCGTGACGGCGCGTCTGCAACCTCAGGCGGACCAAAGTACTGAATTGCTCCGGGAACGGTGAACGATGTCTTGACCGCGCACTCACTTCGCTTGGCTGCAAAACGCTTGAACGGTGCACCCTCCAACTCCACCAGGGCCTTCTTGATGACCGGCTTCATTGTTCCGTGCCGTTCTTCCATGTTCATGAGCATAGTGAGCGGAATGCCGCCGGCGTACCACTGATCAACCGGTTGAGCCAGGTTCCGGACGCTCGCGATGTAGCCGGTCAGGCCATGCGCGATCAGCAGACAGGCGGTCATGCCCAGCGAGTAGGTGTAGTCGGCGTCAAAGTTTGAAGGGAACGCGCATCGTCCCTCGTAGCCAAAGAAGTGGTTCTGGGTGCT
>CAYTGY010000525.1:0-2252 GCA_964437265.1 uncultured Spirochaetaceae bacterium
GGACACCGACGGGGAAAACAGAACCGAACCGGCCAACACCCCCAGCGCAAGCCCTGATCGACGCTTCATTCGGTAACTCCTTTCTCCTTTATCGGCGGCTCGCCGGCCGCTAGTGATAACGATATCACACGTATTCTGTCTACCAACGCTTCGTCGTCACTCGTGCCGCTGTGTCTTGACGACGGTGGCACCGCTGCGATACCATTTGAGCAGCATTTCTATCTAATACTGTTCATTGAGTACGGGTTCAGCGTAGTGACGCGCAACGCAGCAGATGTTCTTTCGAGAGTTCGTAGCTTCGCAGAGAAACGCTACGCCAGGGATATTGAACGACTCGCACGAGCGCTGCTCCCCCACATCGGTCGCAACAAAGACACGGTCCTGGAAACCACTACCCAAGCAGGACGCGACGAGGCAATCGTGGTCACGGTCATTGCCAGACTGCAGCCGACCGAATCGGGGATTCAGTGGCTTGTTCTGACGTCAGATGCTAAACGGGTCGCCAGTATTGCCGCCACGTTCGAGCGATGGCTGAGTGCACGAAGCGGTATCCGCGTCGCGCGCTTTGGTGAAGCGGAGAGCGCGACAAGTGAGGCAAAGGTTGCGTCCGCCGCGCCGCACGTGGTGATTGCCACGGCGCACCGCCTCATCGACCACATCCGGCGCGATAACGTAGGCTTGGACTCGGTCTCCGGCTGGATTATTGACGCAACGGAGCCGGCAACCGGCCTGGTGGTTGACCTGGAGTTCATTGCGACAAAGCTCTCAGGCAGCCAAACGACGGTTGTTATCGGCCCGCCTTCGGCGCTTGCCGTAGACCTGGAACCGGTGCTAACGCGTCCGACCATCGTGGAAGAACGAGACTGGAAGACCCCGACCAGAAGCCCTGCGCGTGAACCGGCCAATGAACACCCAGAGGAGAGGTCCATGAAGGGCAACGAACTACCGTTTGATGAAGAGCAGATGGCCGCGCGACTGAGAGAGATTGTGAAGCATATCCACGAGCACGAGGATCCGGTGGAGCTCACCCAATACAAGCGCTTCATCAAGAAGCACGTGGGTGTCTTCTCACGCGGGTATCTATCAGCGTATTTGCTGAAGAACTCCATGGGCGATACCGGCAGCAGGCCGAGCGGTCGCTCGCGCAGTCAGTCGCGCAGTCAGAAGGACAGCCAGGCCGGCGGCGGACGGCGCCGAAGCGAAAAGCGGGATCAGAAGGAACAACACGAACCGAGCGAATCCGGCACGCATACCAGCATCTTTGTCAGCGTTGGGCGCAACCGACGCGTCAAGCCTGCGGATCTGACCACCCTGTTCACCAGCGCGGACGGTATTGCGGAGGAGGATCTTGGCCAGATCAAAGTGTTGGACAACTTCTCCTTCGTGGAGGTTGCCAACCAGAAAGCCGGCACCGCAATTGATCGGCTGAACGGCACCGAGTTCCGTGGACGCAAGCTGACAGTCAACTACGCGCGCAAGAAGTAGTACCCTGCGTAACGCAGTACCCTGCGTAACGCAGTACCCTGCGTAACGCAGTACCCTGCGTAATCTACCGGGTGGCTAACAGCAGCAGCCAGAACACCAAGTACAGATTCCCAATGAGCGCGACGGCCACCGCGAGCGCGGAGAGCAACTCCAGCCGGCGCGCTCCTCGCTCGCACCGATGCGCCAGCGCCGCCGGATCGCCGTCGATAACGACAAGCTCCGACATTGGGTCATCCGGGACCTGTAGCGGCTCCTCTGCGGTTCGGTACTGACCGCAGACGGCGACGACTGAGACCTCCCGTTCACCGCGATCCAGCGGGTCCGTGATAGCCACGCCATGCTCACGGTAGCCGGCGGCGGCTTCCCGGTCCACATAGCGAAGCGCATAGGGTTGACCCTCCGGAAGCGAGCCCACGCGCTCGCCATCTCCCAGATGCCGGAGCGGAAGACGAATGACGTCTCGGTACGCTCGCAGCAGCCGCCCACGGCGCCACAGCACGCGAAACACAAAGAACAGCGCCACACCAGGGGGCAACAGTGGGAGGACTGGAAACACTGCAAGACTTACCGAAAGCACGGCCGCAATCCGGTCCATTGACGAACGCATGAGCACGTAGCCAATGGTTGTCAGCGCCACCATGCCTGCCGCGAGCGACGCCGGAGAGAAACGATTCCAGTATTCGTTGCGTTGCCGGGCACTCCAGATGCCTCGGCGGAGCACGGTTCGCTCTGCACCGTCATACACAACCACCAGCACCGGCTCGGCA
>CAYTGY010000526.1:0-2246 GCA_964437265.1 uncultured Spirochaetaceae bacterium
AACATTTTTGCTCCGCGGTTGGTCGTAGAGGAGGGAGTTGTCTTCAGCGGCATGCTCCGTGTCGGAGCGGAAAGCGCGCCGGTTGAGGCGAGCAATGACCGGATGACCAAGGAGCTCTTGGTGGAGACGGTGCGGCGAAGAGAGACCGCGCGCAGCGAGAGTTTCGTTGGAGAGGACGCTGCGCTGGCCGTGCCGGAACGTCGGCAATGGAACGGATAGGAACCGATGGCTTCTCCCGCTACCGGCGGGAGGTCAAACGAGAGGGCGGCAAGAGGCGGACCGAATCGTCCGGCGGTTTTCTCGGGGCACTGCTCGGTGTTGAGAACGCACAGCCGCGATCGCTCTCTCCCGAAGATGTCGCTAGTGAAACTCAGGCGCTCGTTGACGAGGTAGTTCGGGCAGGGGACCGGCTAAGAGAGCACGTCGATAACGCGTCGCTGGAAGCGTACAAGCTGGCAGTGCACCGGTTTTTGTCCGCCGTGGTCCGCAGGGGGCTGGACGTGGAGGAGCGGACATCCGGCACGAATATCTTTAAGCGCAAGCGCTTTGCGGTGCTTACTGAGATTGACCGGAAACTGTCGTCGCTTGCGGCCGCGGTCTTGAGCGGACAGCGGCGTCAGCTGGATATTCTGGCGCGCATAGAGGAGATCAATGGTCTGATCGTAGACCTGGTTCACTGAGATGCCCCAAGGAGAGGAGCATGAGTTCGTCTGTTGATTCCGCTGGTGCTGCAGAGGCACCAAGCATAACCGTAGCGCCTGAGGTAGTGGTTCGTGTTCTTCACTCGGGGGAGAGCATCCTGTGCACGCACAACTCGGAGATCTCCGTGGCGGTTGGGGATCTGGTTATTGTACCCACCAGATACGGCCGTGACATTGGGCGGGTGTTGGGGCCGGTGGGCGATGGACGGAACGGCTACAGTGACCCCAAGGCGATTGATCGACTGTGTACGGATCAGGACCTGGCTACCGATGAGGAAAACGAGCAGCGGGCGAGACAGGCGCTCGCGATGTGCCGAGACCGGGTTGAGGAGCATGGCCTTCCTATGCGCCTGGTGAGCGCGCATTACATGCTGGACAATTCACGACTACTTTTCTTCTTCAGCTCCGAATCACGGGTGGATTTCCGCGGGCTGGTGCGCGACCTGGTGAACGAGTTTCGTGTCCGTATTGAGCTCCGTCAAATTGGCGTGAGGGATGAGACGCGGTTGCTCGGCGGTTTGGGCGTGTGCGGGCGGGAGCTTTGCTGCGCGTCTCTTTCCGACAAATTGAAGCCGGTGTCTATCAAGATGGCGAAGGTCCAGAACCTATCGCTCAACTCCATGAAGATCTCCGGTCCGTGTGGTCGGCTCCTTTGTTGTCTTGAGTACGAGTTCGATTTCTACAAAGAGGAAAAGACGACGCTCCCGCCCCAGGGTGCCAGAGTTCGCTATGATGGCGCTCAGTTCAAGATCACAGAGGTGAACGTCTTGACACGGAGAGTTCGCCTGGAAGGTGGCGAGGGCCGCGTGCTCGAGCTCCCATGCGCGAGTCTGTACTACTGTCGGGAGCGCGAACGTTGGCGGGTCACTGAGACCGAAGACGCTGAAGAGCCCCCGCTTGCCTAAGGTGCAGGTCGTGAAGCTATCAGGCGCTCCCCTGATACTGCAGCCGGTAGAGGTTGTAGTAAATCCCCTCTTGGCGTATTAGCTGATCGTGCGAGCCCTCTTCTACCAGGCGACCTTCTGAAAGGACCAGGATTCGGTCTGCGTTCTTGATGGTAGATAACCGGTGGGCAATGACCAGTGCCGTTCTGCCGTTCATGAGCGTTTCAATTGCACGCTGAATACGCTGTTCCGTCTCAGTATCGATGTTGGATGTCGCCTCATCCATAATGAGGATGTGCGGGTCGTGGGCAAGAATGCGAGCAAACGAGAGGAGCTGCCGTTCTCCGGTTGAGATATTGGACGCCCCCTCGGTGAGCACCGTGTCCAGACCGCCTGACAAGCGCGCAACAAAGCCGTCCGCTTGAACCATTGTGAGGACTTCCCATATTCGTTGATCATCAAGCCGGAGACCCAGTGCAATGTTGTTCCGCACCGTATCATTGAAGAGAAAGACATCCTGCTGAATTGGTGCAATTGTTGTTCTCAGCGTTTCAAGTGGGTACTCGCGGACGTCTCTTCCGTTGAGGAGGATGGAGCCGTCCTGGATATCCCAGAGGCGGGTGAGTAGATTGGCAATGGTTGTCTTACCCGCTCCGGTGTA
>CAYTGY010000527.1:0-2236 GCA_964437265.1 uncultured Spirochaetaceae bacterium
CTGGGCGTGCGCATTGGGATCAACACAGGATACGCCACCGTGGGCGCGTTCGGGTCCGACGACCGCCTCGACTACACGGCCATTGGGACGGAGGTGAATCTGGCCGCGCGGCTCGAGTCAGCATGTGAGACCAACACCATCCTGATCAGCCACGCCACGTGGGCGTTGGTCCGTGACGAGTTCGTGTGCGAGCCGGTGGGTCTGCTGGAGGTGAAGGGCATTCACCGCAACGTTCGCGCGTACCGCGTTTCCTGGGAGTAACGTCGCAGCAACGGCTCTGCGCGGCTGCGCCGGTGGCCGAAGCGTCGCTCCGGCGCTATACTAGGGTGGTATGCCGACGCGAGTGTCCGTATCAGATACTGTTGACCACGAGTTGTTCACCGCCGCCGATTTCTTCGAGTGGTTGCAGCCCGGCAAGCACGCAGATCTCATTGACGGGGAGGTGTTCGTGCACTCACCAGTCTCTACGCGTCATGCGCAGCTACTCAACTTTGTTGATGCCGTAATCCGTCTCTACATCGACCGTCACAAGCTCGGCCTGCTCTTCAGAGAGGTGGTGGCGGTCAAGCTGAGCGGCCGCAACGTCTTTCTCCCGGACCTTGCCTTCTACACAATGGACCGGCGCGACGCCGTGAAGCCGACCTACGTTGAGGGCGCGCCAGACCTGGTGGTGGAGGTGCTCTCACCTCGCACCGCGGACCGCGATACCGGTCCGAAGTTCGCTGAGTACGAGCAGCACGGCGTACGCGAGTACTGGATTCTGGATGCTGAGACACTTGCGCACCGCTTCTATCGTCGCCAGGAGGATGAGCTGGTGGAGTACGCCGACGGTGAGGAGCGCATCGACTCAGTGGTGATCCCCGGCTTCTTTCTGAAGCGCGAGTGGCTTGATCCGGCACGCCTCATACCGATTGACCAGGCGCTCGAGCAATACTAGGGAGAACCATGGCAGACAAACACCGCTTTGAGACTGAGGCTATCCGTATCCAGGCAGAGCGCGGCCCCTACCGCGAGCACGCGGTGCCAATCTACGCCACCTCCAGTTACGTCTTTGACAGCGTTCAGGCAGGTGTGGACGCTTTTGAGGGGGCATCCGGCCAACCCATCTACTCGCGGTTCGACAATCCGAACACGGATGAGTTTGCGAACAAGCTTGCCCGGCTGGAGGGGATGGATGCCGGGTTTGCCACGGCAAGCGGCATGAGCGCCATCTTCATGAGCCTGATGGCGCTCTTGCAGCGCGGGGATCACGTGGTTGGCTCACCGTCCGTATTCAGCTCCACGCTCAAGCTGCTCAACCACTTTCTCCCGCGGTGGGGGATTGAGACCACGCTTGCTCCACTCAGCGATCCGGCGGCGTGGCGCGCGGCGGTCAGGCCCACCACGCGGATGTTCGTGCTGGAGACGCCCAGCAATCCGGGGTTGGAGCTTGCGGATCTGCCGGCGCTCGCGGAGATCGCCAAGGAGCATGGAATCCTGGTGAATGTAGACAACTGCTTTGCCACGCCATGGCTCCAGCGGCCGGCGGAGCTTGGTGCGGACATCGTCACCCACTCGGCAACCAAGTTTATTGACGGCCAGGGACGTGTGCTGGGCGGAGCGGTGCTGGTTGGCAAAGAGCTGGTTCCGGAGCTGATGCCGTTCTATCGCTCAACCGGTCCCACGCTCTCCGCGTTCAACGCGTGGGTGCTCTCCAAGGGGCTGGAGACACTTGCGGTGCGAATGGAGCGCCACTGCGACAATGCGGAGACGGTGGCGCAGTTCCTTGACTCGCACCCGGGAGTTAGCAGGGTCCGCTACCCGTTTCTGGATTCTCACCCGCAGCATGACCTGGCACGCAGGCAGATGCGGCGTGGCGGGGCCATGGTGACCTTTGACGCCGGCGGGATGGATGCGGCGACGCGGTTGGTGGACCGGTTGCAGATCTTCTCCTGCAGCGCGAATCTTGGAGACACGCGGAGCATTGTGACGCACCCGGCTACCACCACGCACAGCGGTCTCAGCGAGGAGATGCGCGAGCGGGTGGGGATCACGCCGGGGCTGGTCCGGCTCTCCGTGGGTCTGGAGCACCCGGACGACCTCATTGCAGATCTGACGCAGGCGCTGGGGTAGCGGGCGCCGGAATCTCGCGCGCTGGGATAGCGCGCGAGAGCAGGCGGAGGTCGAGTCCACTATACCGCCACAATCTGGACAACACCCTCCAATCCGGCGAAGTCTTCCGGATTGCGCGTGTAGA
>CAYTGY010000528.1:0-2234 GCA_964437265.1 uncultured Spirochaetaceae bacterium
GGGGAGGATGCCGGCAACCAGATCAAGATCGCCGTCACTGTCCAGATCCACCAGCCGAGGGCTAAAGCTGGTGTATGTGGGTACGGTGAGACCAAAGATATCAGCTGAGGGAGCCGCGAACGCAGGCGCCTCCGCGGTCCCGGTGTTTTCAAGATAGTGGAGGTAGCTCCGCCCATCACGACCAAGGGATGCGTAAGGAGGGAGCACGTAGGTAGCAACCAGAAGGTCAAGGTCACCGTCGTTGTCCAGGTCCGCAAGCTCCGGCGTAACAAAGTACGGCACGTATCCAGCGCCAAAGTCTGAGACCAGCACAATGCCGAAGGGAGCGGCGACCCGGGGGGCAAACCGCGGCGCTTCAGGCGCGCCCTCGTTCCGGATGAGGGTGATGGTTGGTGCGTAGGTGTCTGGATCAAGACCGCCGTTGAGCAGGTCAAGATCGCCATCCCCATCCAGATCACCAATGGCCAGTGCACGCCCGTTGATCAGCGGTGAAGCGAGTCCCGCGTGGTAGCGACGCGGGTAGTCAAACGCTGGGCGGGTCACACTCCCGCGATTCTCAATGAACGCGAGGGCCCACTCGTATCCCATGTAATGAGCGGCAACGGCGTCAAGATCGCCGTCCGCGTCCAGATCCGCGAACACTGGTGATACGGTGGTTGCCCGTGTCTCATAGGCGCTAATCCACACCGCGGCCCGCAGTCCAAAGGGGTCGTCCCAACCGTGGCCGAACTGCGGGTCGTCGTGCGCGCCATAGTTCTCCACAAAGCGAAACCGCGGCTCACCGTAGTATCCCTCCATGGCGGTGTCCAGGAGGTCCATGTCGCCATCCCCATCCAGGTCCGCCAGTGCACAGGTGATCCCGTAGATGCCCATTGATGGAAAGCCCGTGGGCAGCGTGCTGCGGGTGGTTGCCACATCAAACTCCGGCGCGGACGCCGGCGGGCCCACGGAGAGGAGTGTTTCCGCGTCATCCTCACGGGATCCGTCGGATACGGTTACCCGCACCGTGTACGTGGTTCCGGCTTCCGGTGTCCGTGAGAGGCGCAGCGAGCCACCGGTCTCTCCCGGAACCACCTCCCCGTCAACCTCCCACCGGAATGAGAGCCGGTCGCCCTCCGGGTCGTGCGCCTCAGCTACAATCACGGCGGTCCGGCCGTTACCAATCCGGTAGTGGTCGCGCTGCATCCAGACCGAAGGCCGGGCGTTGAATGGGTCGCAACCGGTTGCGGTAAGAACCATAGCCGCGCCCACTACGGTCTTCACCAGCGCGCCCGCCGCTCCGGTGGTGACCGGGACATGCCCCTCCGGTGCGGACATGCGGGCCAGCCGCGCATAGCCGCGCCTCACCGGCCGGATCAATCGTCGTCGCTCCGCACGGGAGAGCCGAAAGAATGCGCCGCTTTCTACCATCTGTTGCACGCGTGCGGTGGCGTTGCTGAGTTGCTCGACTGTGCAGTGGCGCCAATCTTGCTTCACGACTACTGCTTGGAGGACCTCCCCGTTACGTCTACCGGCTCTCCGCACTCAACGGAGGCGATGGCGGCGTAGGTCATGGCGAGACTCCCGATATTGGCGCTCCCAGCGCACCCGTTGGAGGTGCCGCTTTGGATGGCCGCAACAAACGCCTCAACGGCGCCTGACCTACCAATCTGCGACAACGTTGGCAGCTTCTGCTCCTTGGGCTGCTTGCCATGCTCCGCGATGAGCAGCCGGTCCGCGGTGTCCGTCATATCTATCCGGCTGGTCCACACCGCTTCGCCGCGCTCGAACTCCATGTGCCATTCGCCGGCCCACGGAGTAACGGAGCCGGGGCTCACCCAGCTCCCTCGGTAACTGATGGGCAGACCATCCTCCATCTCAACGAATGCCACCGCCGCCGCCGGGTCCTTGTATGCGCTCCACGGCGGGTTCCAGCCGTGACAGGTGATCCGCTTTGCATCTTGCCCGGTCACCATTCGCATCAGGTCAAAGTGGTGGATTGCCATGTCCGCAAGGAGGGGTTGGCTGAGCAGCTCATGCGTCTTGCGTCCCGGATCCGGGCGAACATGGTCGCGACGGAAGTCCACGTGGATTGCCCCCAACGCGCCCAGGTTGCCGGAGGTCACCAGCTCCCGTGCGGCCACCGGAGCTGGGAAGAAGCGGTAGTTCTGACTCACCATCAGTATCTTGCCAACCTTCTCAGCCAACTCCACCAAGCGCTCGGCCTCCGCAACCGACGGGGCGAAGGGCTTCTC
>CAYTGY010000529.1:0-2228 GCA_964437265.1 uncultured Spirochaetaceae bacterium
TGTGGCTTGCGGAACTGCGCCGGAAAAACCCGTCACTCGGAGAGACGGCGACGAGCTTGCCGGTGGTCACCTCCGGATTGACAAACGGCATATTCCAAGTGGCGGAGCTTTTCGCGGACGCCGGTGATACGGTGGTTATCCCGGACCTCCATTGGGGAAACTACCGCCTCATCTTTGAGCAACGTCGTGGGGCTGATGTGGTGACGTTCCCGCTGGGTGATACCGGGGCGCTGACGGCGACGCTTCGCGGACGAGCCAAGGCGATCGTCCTGCTCAATACACCGAACAACCCAACCGGATATTCGCCCACGGTGACCGAGGCGCAGGGGATCACGTCGGCGCTCATGGCCGCGGCAGAAGACGGCACTGACCTGATTGTTGTCTCCGATGACGCCTACTTCGGCCTCTTCTACGAGCCGGGGACGTTCACCGAAAGCATGTTCTCCCTGCTTGCCGGCGCTCATGAGCGTATTCTGGCCGCGAAGGTGGACGGAGCAACCAAAGAAGAGTTCGCGTGGGGAATGCGTGTGGGATTTCTCACCTTCGCCGGTAGGGGTCTGGCGGCACGGCACTACGAGGCGTTGATTCGTAAGCTAATGGGAAGCATTCGTTCCAGTATCTCAAGCTGCTCCCGGATTGCCCAGTCCATGCTGGTGCGGCTACTCCAGGACCCGAACTACGAGAAGGAGAAGCAGGCGTTCCGGGATATCCTGGAGGAGCGATACCGCGTGGTCAGACAGCGCCTGGCGGAGCCGCTAGGACCGCTTGTGCCCCTGCCGTTCAACTCCGGGTACTTCCTGACCTTTGACTGCGGCGCAGTGGACGCGGAAAGGCTCCGGATGGCCCTGCTTGACCGGGGGATTGGGACCGTGTCCATTGGGCCGCGATATCTTCGGGTGGCGTACTCCACCGTTGACCGCGAGGACCTGGCTCAGCTCTTTGACACGATTGAGGAAACCGCCCGCGCCATGTAGCGCGCTACTTGGGTACCAGGTAGCGACCAACCTCTTCCAGCCCTTTGTAGCTCTTGTACACGGGTTTGCCGCTTTTGTGCTGCTGCATGTCAGTCTCTACGGTGAAGGTGTAGAGCTTGTTCACCATGTCCGCAAGGATTGAGAGGTTGCTCGCGAAGTTGTTTACGGCCATGTCACGAAGGATGCGCTCATTTCCGGTGGGACTCACCCCTCCGTAGCTCAAGAGATTGCGGAGGCGAGGTGCAATTTCCTTCCTGGCATGGTAGATAAACTCGGATAGCGCAATGATGCGATCATAGAGCTCATCAAAGTGGTAGCCCTGAAGCGTGTAGTACTGGTGTTTCTCCGTCACGCTTTCAATGAGATTCCACGCCTGCTGGCTCAACGGGAGCTCGCGAAACGCACCGCGGATATACCGGTTCCCGATGTTCGTGCGGTAGTGATCACCGATGGTGTCGATCAGACTCATGATCTCTTCGTTCTTTACCGGCACACGACCCTCGCTACTGCAGAGCGTATCCTACTGCGGTCCGGATGTCCAACGGCTTGACTGATATCCCCCACATCGCTCCAGCTCCGCCTCCACGGCGTCGTAGAGATCACGCTTGCCACGGGATGCCGGGACGTGCGGAATGCCACGCGGGGGATCGAAGCCAAGCCGAAGCAGCACCGTCTCCGGCGGGAGCTCCTGAATAGCCGCGGCAACGTAGCGGATATACCGTTGTAGGCCAAAAGGCGCGATTGCCCCAGCGCGGAGCTCGCCGTAGAGCGGAGTCCGCGCGACAACAACCAGGTTGTGAAACTTGATACCGTCAGGACGCAGCCGGGCAACAAACCGGACGGAATCCAGGAAGTCCGCCAGACTCTCCCCCGGCAAGCCGGCCATGAGGTGGACGCCGACGAGAATCCCGCGGGACTTCAGCTCGTGGTACGCACTGACGAACTGCGAAACCGTATGCCCGCGATCAACTCGTTCAAGCGCCTGATCATGGGCGCTCTGCAGCCCCAACTCAACCCACACGTCTAGCCCCGCTGATGCGAATGAGGCCAGCAGCTCCGCCGTTTCCGCATCTACACAATCCGGGCGGCTGGAGACAACCATGCCTGAGAACTCGCCGGCGGCAAGGCCGGCGCGGTAGAGGGAGCGCAGCCGCGCAACCGGCGCATAGGTGCTGGAGAATGCTTGGAAGTAGAGCAGGAACCGTTCGGCCTTATAGCGGCGCCGGAGAAACGCGATGCCTGTTTGCACCTGAC
>CAYTGY010000530.1:0-2220 GCA_964437265.1 uncultured Spirochaetaceae bacterium
ACTCCGCGGAACGAACGGCGCCGTCAGCCGGTCTACCTGTTCGATCTCTATCCGTCGCTCTGCGAAATGCTCGAGCTTTCAGTGCCGGCGACCTGCGACGGCCGGAGCCTGGCACCGTACGTGGCTGATCCGAACACCCCGGGCAGACCCGAGGTGTTCTTTGCGTATGAGAATTTCCAGCGCGCGCTACTCAGTGACCGGTACAAGCTGATTGAGTACCTGGTGGACGGCACGCGGACCACCCAACTCTTTGACCTCCGTAATGACCCGTGGGAGATGAACGACCTCTCGCAGGACGCATCACATGAGGCCACCGTGGCGGCGCTCAGAGAGCGCCTGGCCCAAACCCGGTCCGAGTGGGAGGATCCGCTGCCGGACGCGCTGGAGTAGCGCTACATCATGAACTTGGATACGAACGGAGAGGTTTCCCCGTGGGGTCGCTCGGGAGCTTGGCCGGCGGACAGGCCGAAATATCGTGAAACGCCTTCATGTCACCGGGAAGCTCCCCGCCGAGCTCACAGATGCGAGGAACCAACGCCTCAACGTGATTGCGATCCTCAACACGAGCCGTCTCAGCGATCTCCTTGATCCCCTCTCCGTCCAGGCCAATCAGGTTCACTCTCAAAATCGTGTAGTAATAAAACGTGGTCAGCTCCGCGGATGCGTTCTTGACCGGCAAGTCCACCAGCTTGTGAACATCAACACCCGCCTTCTCTACGACTCCTTGTGCAACTCTTGCCATACAGGTCTCCTCTCCGTATGTGTGGACACGAGATTAATTACTATTCGTACCGATTCCTATTATCTGGCGATTCTGAGCCACAGTCAAGGAAGACGTGAATCCTACTCGTTCACGGGTTCGGGCAGTGAGCTCACCGCAGCACGCTCAATCGGCAGGCCCGCGGTAAACCGCTCGAAGTATGCGGCGAACCCGCGCACATCCTGAGGATCCGGTTCCACCGAAGAGCCGCTGTTACCGGCAAAGAGCGAGTCCAGGTAGTCGGGGAGCGTGGTCTGCTCGGCGCCGCCTTGTGCGCTTCGGGCGGCGGTGAACGCCGCCAAGAGCGCCATGCCCCAGGAGCCGCCCTCCCCGGCAGTCTCCATCACGCTCACCGGCGCGCCCACCGCCGCGGCCATGATCCGCTGCCCCACCTCCGGAGTCTTGAAGAACCCGCCGTGACCGCGGATCTCCTCAATGGCCACCTTCTCTTCTCCGGTCAGGATGTTGAGCCCCGCGCGCATGGTGCATAGCGCCCCAAAGAGGTGCGAGCGAATGAAGTTCGCCAGGGTAAACGCCGCTCCCGGCGTGCGGACAAACAGCGGACGCCCCTCCGAGAAGCCGGTGACATGCTCGCCTGAGACATAGCCAAACGACAGCATAGACCCGGCATCCGGATCTCCCTCCAGCGCCAGCGGCAGCAATTTGCCAAAGCCGTCTCCCAGCGACACATCAGCGCCAAGTGCGTTTGCCGCCTCAACCAGAAGCGACACCCACGCATCCAAGTCAGTGGTGCAGTTGTTTGAGTGCGCCATGGCAACCAGGCTCCCGTCCGGCGTGGTGACCAGATCGATCTCCTCATGCAGCCGCGTGAGCGGGCGCTCGAGCACAATCATTGCAAAGACCGATGTCCCGGCAGAAACATTTCCGCCCCGCGGCCGCACCGCGTTGGTTGCGACCATTCCGGTCCCGGCATCACCTTCAGGTGGGCACAGCGGGATCCCGGCGTGTAGCCCGCCACCCGGGTCGAGCTTCAGCGCGCCGGGAGCGGTCAGCGTCCCCGCCTCCTGTCCTGCGGTCAGGACATCCGGCAGCAGGTCTCGAACGCACCACGGAAAACCGCGGTCTGCAATCTGGTTGTCAAAGCGCTCGATCAGTCGGGCGTCATAGTCGAGGGTCTCAGGGTCGATGGGAAACATTCCTGAGGCCTCGCCAATCCCAATCACGTGCCGTCCGGTGAGGTGATAGTGGATGTACCCGGCGAGTGTGGTGATCCTCGTGAGCTCAGGGAGATGCGCCTCACCGTTCAGGATCGCCTGGTAGAGGTGCGCAATCGACCAGCGCTGGGCAATGGGAACCTGGAACAGTTCGGTGAGCTCCGCTGACGCCTCCCCGGTGATATTGTTCCGCCACGTGCGGAAGGGAACCAGGAGCTCATCGTTCTCATCAAGGGCGATGTACCCATGCATCATCCCGCTGATCCCCAGCGCCGCACAGCTGGA
>CAYTGY010000531.1:0-2218 GCA_964437265.1 uncultured Spirochaetaceae bacterium
GGGCGGACCATGCCGCGGGGTCCCGGCATTGCCGGATGGAGTGCGGAAACCGGACAGCCGGCGATAGTGCAGAATGTAGACACGGACGAGCGGTTTGATCCCAGTATGGATCAACTCACGGAGTTCAAGACGCAGTCAATCATCGGTGTGCCGTTGCTGACCAAGAACAGGGTGTTCGGTGTCATAGAGCTGGTCAATCGCCTCAACGGTGAACCGTTCACGCCGTTGGATCTGAAACTCCTGACAACGATTGCGGATTTTGCGGCAATTGCAGTTGAAAAGGCGTACTACTTGCGAGCGCTCAGCCGCGTTGCAAACGTGGACTCGTTGACCGGAGCATATAATCGCCGCAGCTTCATTCGCATAGTGACGCGGGAGATTGAGCGGTGCCGGCGCCTTGAGAACACGCTGGCTGCGGTCATGGTAGACATAGATTCGTTCAAGCAGATCAATGATACGTACGGTCACGCCGCCGGTGATCAGGTGCTTCAACATCTTGCCGGGCTGATGCTCAAGAACGTGCGGTCAATTGACTATGTGTGCAGGTATGGTGGAGATGAGTTCATCATTCTGATTCCGGACGCCACCAGGGCGGCGGCGGAAACGGTGAAGGGCCGGATTGAGGCCGGTCTCTCCGGTACGGACGCCACGCGCTCGGTGGACTACACCGTGAGCATGGGTATCTACGCAGGGCGCCCGGAGTCACTCTCGCAGATTCTGGACACTGCGGACATCGGCCTGTATGCAGAGAAGGAACAGCGGCAGAGCTCCGGTGAGCGGACCATTGACGAGGTGGCGTATCACCTCTCTTCCTTTGTGGAAGAGGACATGGAGTGATCTGCACGCGCAATGGAAAAGGGGTGTGACTCGCTCCCGGCGTAGACCACCGTGTGGGGATACGCAATCTCAATGCCGTGCTGCCGGAACCGGGTGATGATCTCAGAGATCAACCCGTTCTTCACCCGGATGAAGTTCTCCCTGACAAACCACACCCCAAAGAGCACGTGAACGCCGGCAGGAGTGATTTTGGTGAACAGCACCAGCGGCACCGGTTCATCCAGGCAGTAGGTGAGGTCCTTTGCCAGATCCCGGAGCACCTGCTCCACCTCGCCGGGGTCGCACCGGTATGCCATGGTGATCTCAACATCCATTCGCCGAATGGGGAACCGCGTGATGGTGGAGAGCTCCGCACTCGCAATGGTCTGATTCGGAATGCGGATGAAGATGTTGTCGAAGGTTCGAATCTTCACGGACAGCAGATCAATCGACATGACGATCCCCATGGTGGTCCCCACTTTGATCACATCGCCAATCTCAAACGGTTTCTCACTGACCAGGAACAAGCCGCTGATGATGTTGGAGAGGCTGGTCTGTGAGGCGATGCCGACTGCAAGCCCAACAATCCCTGCTGCGCCGAGCACCGGTGTCAGATTCACCCCCAGCTCTATAAACGCTATGACAAGAAGTGCCGCGACGCCGGCGTAGTTGATCCCCTTGGTGACCAACATGGTCACTTGTTGTGTGGCCCGCCGGCGCAGGATGCGTCTCACCAGAAAGATGACCACGCGAAGCGCCAGGAAGCCCACCACCAGATACGCGGCCACGCGGATCAGATCCGTGAGCATCTCCCGGGTGAAGATAGCGCTGAAGTCGATAGACTGAAGGAACTCCATACCTGCTCCTATATCCCCGCGATTTCCCGGAACAGGTTGAAGCTCCGCGTGATGAGGCTCCGGTCAAACGCCTGGCGTGGACCCGAGACGTGGCAGGCGCCGCTTACCGTGCTTGGCGGGGCCGTGCCGTAGGTCACGTTGCTTACCTCCTCCGTTCCTCGGAACGCTACCGTGATCTCGTTTGTCCAGAAGCGGTCATCCGCGGAGAAGAGCTTGAGATGCTCTACGTGGACGGCGATCCGTTCGAACTTCAGATCCTCCTTGGCGCTGTTCCTGAGAATGAGCGAGCACACCGCGCGCAGCCCTATGTCCAGGTCTGCCGATGATCGCTCCAGGGTGGAGTCCAGCGCGTAGCACAGGTCACCGTTCGCGGGCGTCCCGAACCAGGTGTCCGAAAGCCGCACGCTTGGGATTTCGCACATGACCCGCGGCTTTCCGGGGGGGTGTGACGTGAACTGTATCCACAACGGCACGGAGAAGTAGAACCGCGCCCATCTACCGCTCATGATGGTGATGGGCGCCTTTGGACGAACCACAGTTGGCCT
>CAYTGY010000532.1:0-2217 GCA_964437265.1 uncultured Spirochaetaceae bacterium
CTCCGCCCACGTCTGCGGCGACCCATCGAAGCCCATCGCTTCCAACCAGGTCTTGTTGTAATACATGACCTCAATTGAGCGGTTAGGCGGGAATCCAAGCCGCTGACCGCCGAACTGCATATTGACGTCCTGATTGTAGAAGCCGCTAAAGAAGTCATCAGGATCTTCAATGCCCCACACCGGGTGGGCAACGTACGGATTGATGTCCACCAGCGCATTGGCGACCTGGTAGCCGGCGGCCTGGTTCTGGTACGCAACTACCAGATCCGGCATATCGCCGCTTGCGATCGCGGTGATCATCTTGTTATAGATGTCACCGTAGCCGCCTGCGAACTCCTGATTGACGGTGATGCCCCACTCGTTGGAGGCGTTGAACTCATCCACCATCGGGATGAGCCGCTCCTGGCGCAGGCCGGAGTGCTGGTGCCACCAGTCAACTACGGCGCCGCTCGGATCCACGTTCTCCAACGGGTCTTCCGATTGTGGCGCCACCTCTACTCCGCCTGCGGCAAAGAGCAGCGCTCCACTTGCCAGCAGGGCGACCACAAAGACGCTTCGTGCAAGTCCCTTCATTCTTCTAGTCCTCCTCATATATTCTCTCTACCCGCCGGTCAGCCTTTCAGACCGGTTCGGGCCACTGCCTCAGTTATCTGGCGCTGTGCGATGATGTAGATCGCCAGTACCGGCGCCAGGGCAATCGTGGAGCCCGCAAGGCGCAGATGGATCATCGCGGCCGCCTCCTGCAAAAACGTAATCAGTCCCACGGAGATGGGACGCCACGTAGCCGATCTGGTGACTACCAGCGGCCACTGAAGCGCATTCCACGCCTGCGTGAAGCTCAGAAACCCAACCGTAAAGAGCGGCGCTCGGGAAAGCGGCATGACGATGCGTAGGAGCGACCCGAAGTGTGTATCTCCGTCAATCTTGGCGGACTCCAGCAAGGTGTCCGGAACCTGGTTGAAGAACTGGCGCAAGAGGAAGATAAAAAACGCGCTTCCCATGAACGGCACGGTCAGCGCCCATAGCGTGTCTATCCAACCGAGCGTGGAGACGATCAGGAAGTTCGGTATCAGCAACACGGTCTCCGGGATCATGAGTGTTGCCAACAGTACGGTGAAGATATTGTCACGCCCGGCGAACTTGAGTTTGCTGAAGGCGAATGCGGAGAGCGAACTGACCACAATGATGCCGGAAACGGTAACTGAGGCAATGACGACGCTGTTGAGGAAGTACCGGGAGAGGTTGGCTTCCGACCAGGCGGTTTGGTAGTTCGCCCATTGCGGGACCTTGGGCCAGAACTCCGCTCGGAATGGGAACGCCGCCGTGCGTGTGACCGTCTCCCCGTACGTCTTGAGGCTGTTTGCCAGCATGTAGAGAAAGGGCAACAGCGCCACAAATGCCCCGGCAATCAGAACCGCGTACAGCGCAATCCTGCTCCCGCGACGTTGTCCCCGGTGAGACACGGGTGCTGGTAGGCCGACTGAGACCGGGCTACTCGCCATAGTGGACCCGTTTCTCCATCAGGCGCCGCTGTACAAAGGTCAGTCCCAATACCAGGGCGAAGAGAACCAGCGACATCGCGGCGGCGTACCCAAACCGGCTCCGCCGGAAGAAACTGAAGAAGATATAGACGCTCATGGGGTCGGTCGCGCCCCCGGTTGCCGCGTTGCGGAGGACGTAGATACTGTTGAACGCCTTGAAGGTGCCGATTACCCCAAGCAGGGTCAGGAAGTAGGTGGTGGGGGAGAGCAGTGGGACAATGATCTTGAAGAGCACGGTCCTCCGTCGCGCGCCGTCCACCTCGGCCGCCTCGTAGAGTTGCCGCGGAATGTTTGCCAGACCGTTCGAGTAGATGAGGGCGTAGTAGCCAATGTAGACCCAGTAGTTGAAGAACATGATGCTTACCAGCGCAAGACTGGGGCCGGAGACCCAACCCTGCCAGTACCGGCCAACCAAGCCGGCTGCGCGTTCGGCTCCCCATCCAAACAGCATGGTGAAGACGCCGGTCCGTTCACCCAACCACCCAAGCGGCTTTGCGCCGAAGCTCGCGATGAGCTGATTGGCAAAACCACCCGGGGCGAGTGAGAAGAGGACCTGGAAGATCGCAGCGCTGGCGACCGTGGGCACAATGTAGGGCATCAGAAAGATCACCCGAAAGACCTGCTTTCCCTTGAACCGTTGATCAAGCAGTACCGCCAGAAGCAGCCCGAATCCTAG
>CAYTGY010000533.1:0-2213 GCA_964437265.1 uncultured Spirochaetaceae bacterium
GTAACTGCCGTGGGGACCTACCGGCTCGCCCTGGTCTCACCAAACCTGCCGGATGCGCTCAACTCCAACTTGATCACCATACGCGGCGAACTGGCACGGATGTCCAACCGCGCGGTGGACATGCTCCAGTCTGTCCTTGGGGCATCGCAGAATCCCGCACAACTACCTGCCGTCCGTGACGAGTTGGCGGAGACCGAACAGTACATCGATGACATGCAGGAGACAATCACAGAGGCGCTCACTGCGGCACTGCGAGAACCGACCAGCGCCGAGCAATCGCGCTATATCCACGCTGCACAACGGATTGCTCATGAGATTGAGGATATCTCAGACGCATGCTTCAGCATTGGTATCCTGCTGGACAAGCTTCACCGGAACGGTCGCCGCGTACACGAAGACGGTGACACGGAGCTAACCACGTACGCGGAACAGGTGATGGAGTTCCTCAGATACAACAACGCAATCCTGGAGTACAAGAGCGACGGGCCGGACCTTGAGGTGGCCCATCAGATGGAAAAGGGGATAGACAAGGTCCGCAACCGGCTGAGGAAACGGTCACGCAAATCGATAGAACGCGACAAGGCCACCGACGTCCGGGGTGAGCTCATCTTCATAGACATTGTCCGTCACCTCGAGCATATCGGAGATAACAGCCTGAACATCTCGGAAGCGGTGGGAGAGTTGGAGTAGCTCCGTACTACGCCACGGAATCGGCGGCCGGCGCGGCCGTCTTGAATGCGGAGGTGAGGTGGAATGTGATCTTGGGGTTGTCCCGGATCATTGACTGCAGCATCCACTCGCTCTCCGCAAAGTAGACCAGGTTGCCGTCTTTATCCTGAGCGATCTGTCGCATTCGGTAGCGGGCGAACTCATCAATGATCTTGGGGTCATCCGCGGTGACCCAGCATGCCTTGGTGAACTGGAGCGGCTGGAAACGACAGGCGGCGTTGTATTCGTGCGTGAGCCGGTACTGGATGACGTCGAACTGCAATTGTCCAACGGTACCGATGATCTTGCGGCGCCCCTGATCCTGAATGAACAGCTGCGCCAAGCCTTCCTCGGTCAACTGCCGAATCCCCTTATCCAGCTGTTTTGACCTCATGGGGTCCGTAGAAACCAACTCCTGAAACATCTCCGGGGCAAAACTCACAATACCCTGAAACGAGAACTCCTCCCCCTCGGTCAGCGTGTCACCAATCTTCAGGTCACCCTTGTCAAAAAGGCCGACGACGTCACCGGGATACGCCTGGTCAACCATCCGTTTTGCGTCCGCCATGAAGTTGTATGGGCGGGTAAACCGAATCTCTTTCCCGTTCCTGACGTGGCGAAAGTACTTGTCCTTCTGGAAGGTCCCGGAGCACACGCGCAGAAACGCAATGCGGTCACGGTGCCGAGGATCCAGATTCGCGTGGATTTTGAAGATGAAGCCGGAGAAGCGCTCTTCATGCGGATGTACCAATCGCGTGTCAGTCTCCCGCGGCGCAGGCGGCGGGGCAACTGACACGAAGGTCTCCAGCAGCTCGCGCACGCCAAAGTTGTTCAGTGCGCTGCCAAAGAAGACCGGCGCCAGATTTCCGGCGCGGTACTCGGTGGGGTCCAGCTCATCGTAGATGCCGTCAATCAGGGCAACATCCTCACGTAGCTGCGCAGCGTCCGACGGGAGCTCCGCATCCAGCCTGGGGTCATCCAGGCTGTCAATGAGCAGCCGATCCTGTTCCACTACCGTCTTGCCCGGCTGGAAGAGGTAGATGTTTCGCTCGTGAAGGTTGTAGACACCTTTGAAACGCTGTCCCATGCTGATAGGCCACGTGAGGGGACGCACGTTGATCGCCAGCGTCTCCTCGAGCTCGTCCAGGAGCTCAAACGGGTTGCGACCCTGCCGGTCCAGCTTGTTGATGAAGATGATCACCGGCGTGTTGCGCATCCGGCACACCTGCATCAGCTTCTCCGTCTGCTCCTCCACCCCTTTCACCGAGTCCACCACCAGGATGACGCTGTCCACGGCGGTGAGCGTTCGGTACGTATCCTCCGCGAAGTCCTTGTGACCGGGGGTATCCAGAATGTTGATCAGCTGACCCTTGTACTCGAACGACATCACGGAGGTCGCCACGGAGATACCCCGTTGCTTCTCAATCTCCATGAAGTCTGAGGTGGCGCTCTTGGTGATCTTGTTGGACTTCACCGCCCCGGCGGTGCGAATGCTACCACCGAAG
>CAYTGY010000534.1:0-2212 GCA_964437265.1 uncultured Spirochaetaceae bacterium
GTCTAGCCAGGTGATCGCGCCGATGACGCTGCCCCAGAGCACAACGCGCGCGTCATTGTTCATTTTCTTCCTCGCCGTCGCCCCAAGCCCAAGCGTTGGTATCCTCGCGGTGCGGTTTGCCTCGCGCCCGTTTTCGTTCGGCCGTGCGGAGTCCAACTCGTTCAATCGGCCGCACTTCCGGATCTGGGAGGAGCGCTTCAAGGCTGTGTTGGATACGGAGAGCCACCATGACCCTGATAAAAGTGTCTAGAGAAACCCCTTCACCTTTCTCAAGTCGGCCGACTGTGCGAACGGACACTCCGGCCTCCTTTGCAAGTTGCTCCTGGGTAATGTTTCGTGAGAGCCGGATCCGTTCGAGGCGGCGGCACAGTACCGCTTCTATCTGTTTGCTGGTAGCTAGAGTAAAGTCGATTTTATCTAACATCTCTTGCTGATGAGCCTCCCGTCTTGGCGTTAGAGAGCAAGATGTTGCCGGTAACTACTCCGTCTCTGGCGGCATGTCGCAATCAGTAACATAGTGCCGATTAAAGTGCCATTAGCTGGTCGTTCTGCAAACTCTTGCTGATTGTAGAACAGGATCCGGAGGGTGGCAACCGCTCTACGGGGTCGGGATAATCGATCCGCCACATAACTCGTCCTTTCGTCCTGCCGGCAATCGTGCTAAGATTATCGATTGAAAGCGGATCAGCCCGGTCGCGGTGATGCGCCGCACTGGGCTGATGTCACCACGGCCGACGCCCCGAATGCGGGGTCCGGTGGTGGGACCAAGAAAGACGCCGACGGACGAAGAGCTGCGCTGATCGTCGCCCGCCGTGCGCCTTCCCGTCACCGGAAACATGGGAGGTGCACATTGGAAACTCTGAAAGACGTACTGGACGCAAAGGGCCGCCGGGTGTGGTCGGTCCGCCCTGATGACACCGTTGAGCGCGCGCTTTCCGTGCTGAATGAAGCGAACATCGGTGCGCTCCTGGTGATGACCGACTCCGGAGACCTGGTTGGAGTCTTCTCAGAGCGAGACTTCGCGCGCAAGGCGCTCACCCACGGTGATGCGGTAATGGAAACACCGGTGCGAGAGCTCATGAGCACGGAACTCCGGTCAGCAACGCCGGAGATGACCATAGAACAATCCATGGCAGTCATGACCGCGGAGCGTATCCGGCACCTGCCGGTGTTCAGCGGGGATCGTCTGGAAGGATTGGTCTCCATTGGCGATGTGGTGAAGGCGATGGTCCAGGAGAAGAACCTGGTAATTGACCAGCTCGAGCACTACATCGAAAGCAGCCTGTAGGAGGGCCCATGGACACCGCAAAACCATGGGCCGGGTTCGAGCCGCGGCGAGAGAACATCTTGAAGATGCTTCACGCCGCACAGCATGCGTCAAGCGAAACATCCAGCATACCGGACGAAGCACTCGCCGGCATAGCCGACTACCTTGGCATCCCGTTGGCGGATGCCAACGGTGTGGTGAGCTTCTATCAATCGTTCTCTCGAGCCCCGCGCGGACGGCACGTTATTCGGATCTGCGATTCGCTCTCATGCCGCATCAGAAACTCGCTGCCCGTCTACCGGGCGGTTCAGGCGCGGCTGGGGATTGGTCGCGGTGAGACCACGCCGGATGGGGAGTTCACCCTTGAGGTTGTCAACTGCCTGGGCAGCTGCGATACCGCGCCCAATCTGATGATTGACGACCGAATGTATGAGAATGTCGCTCCGGATCAGATTGACGGAATCCTCGCCGCCGTCCGTGCCCACGAGGAGGCGGTATGAACCAGACCGACTACCTGACGCGGTATGAGGGGATTGATCCGGATCGCCTGGAGGCGTACCTGGATGTTGGCGGGTTCTCCGGTTTGGCGGAGGCGCTCAAGGGAGCCCCCGCCGCGGTAACCGAGGAGGTCAAGGCCGCTCGTCTTGCCGGGCGCGGCGGAGCCGGATTTGACGCAGGAACCAAGTGGGCGACCGTACCGGAAGGGGAGACGACATACGTTGTCTGCAATGCGGATGAGGGCGAGCCCGGCACCTTCAAGGACCGTTTTTTGCTGCGCACCGCCCCGTTTCTGGTAATTGAGGGGCTAACCATCGCAGGATACGCGGTTGGCGCGCGGCAAGGATTCATCTATGTGCGCGGTGAGTATCCGCGGATCATCACCAAGCTGGACGAGCTCCTAACGGTTCTTCGTCAACACGGCTACCTGGGAGAGAATATCCTGGG
>CAYTGY010000535.1:0-2212 GCA_964437265.1 uncultured Spirochaetaceae bacterium
GGGCTCGCGCGAGAAGTCGAACCGGTCCCAGACCTCCACTTGCATGATGATGCCCAACTCCCCGGCCAGCGTTGCGCACCGGTCAAAGCGTCGCCAGTATTCGGCTGAAGGCTTCGTGAGGTCGTAGCGTCCGTCGTCGGTCTGCCCAAACGGCCGGACATTGCCGGGGTCCCGTGATGACATGGTGCAACGGATGTAGTTGCCGCCAACCGAGGCAAGCAGTCGCAGATGCTCGGACAGATTGGGTATCTGAAACACATTGTCCTCTACGCTTCCGCCAAGGAGCAGCGTTGGGCGCTCGTCGATCTCCCAGTAGCGCGGGAAGCGGGTTCCCGGCGCGATCCGTACCGGCGGATCCGGCGAGTCTGCGTACGTCGGCATGTAGCGTGCACGCGCAGTGTGTAGCGCGCGCATCATGCGCTCTCGTACGCGGGCGCCTTCGGCCCTCACCATCTCCTCCAGGAGCGAGCGGGCGGTCAGACGGGAAGATGTCCGGTCATATCCGCAGCGACAGCGTACCGGCTCAAAGCCAATTGAGTCCGCGTACGCAGCGGTCTCAGTCTCCGTCACCCACGCCAACGGGCGGATGATCCATTGCGGATAGCGGTCATAGCGCATAGCCGGAAGCATGGTTGAGAGCTCGCCCGTGCGCGTGAGGTTCATCAGAAACGTCTCTAGGATATCGTCCATGTGATGACCCAACGCAATACGGTCAAAGCCGCGCTCCTCGGCTAGCCGCAGCAGCTCGGTCCGCCGTTGGGTGGAGCACCAGTAGCAGTTCATCCGGCGGCCCGGCTTCAGCCGCGCGGTGACTGAGACGGGAACCACGTGGAGCGGCAGCGCAACTGATTCCGCGAGGTCGCGGATCCTATCAAGCGCGTGTTCGTCGGCATACTCGGTGTGAATGTGGACCGCCTCAACACTGAACGGAATGGAGAACGCCCGCGCCTTCATCGCCAGCTGATGGGCAAGCGTGGCAGAGTCCTTGCCCCCGGAGAGGCCAATTAGGACGCGGTCTCCCGGCTGGATCATCTGATAGCCGAAGATCGACTTATCCACCTTCTTGCTGACACGCCGGCGGATACTCATGCCCTCGGGCGCTCCGCGTAGCCGTCGCTGCAGGCGCTACAGAGCTCTGAGAGCGAGTCGATGCTGAGGTCCGCGCGGGCGGCCCTTGAAGCGATGCGCTCCGGCCAGATGTCACGGGTGAACTCCGTGGTGCAGATCGACGGTATGCCGGCAGACCGGGCCCCGTCGAACTCGTCGCTTCCGCCGTCGCCCACGTAGACGCACGCTTCCGGGTCAACTCGCAGCTCGCTCAAGCAGCGCTCGTAGATGGCCCGCTCCGGTTTCATGTGTCCTACCTGGAACGAGAAGATCGCCACCTCAAACCGTGCCGAGAGCGGAGATGCACTCCATCCGGCACCCTCCATTGCATCCGCATTACTGATCAGCGCCAGCCGCTTGCCGCGGGCGCGCAGGCAATCCAACGCGGCGAGCGTGCTTGGCGCGGCTCGCGACAGGGATTCGGCAAAGCGGTGCGCACGCCGTTCCGCGATCCACGCGTACTCCGTTGGGGCTACCGGCGAGCCTGCGCTCTCTGCGATGTCTCGAACAATCGCCACCGGATCGCTGAGCGTACCCTTGAGGCGCTGCTCCGCGTCGCCAAAGAGCGCGGTGAGGTACTGTTCGCGTGATATCTGTAGCAGCTCGTGGGTGTCCGGTCCGGCAATGCCGGCGTGCTTGATGGTTGACAGCGTATGGAAGAGGTCAAAGATGATCACCGGTCTGGTCATGAGTTGGGTGCGTGTCTTCATGGGTCGGTTGTAGAGCATACCGGAATTCTACGTCCTGACGTAGTAGCCGCTGGACGCGGACTCGGCGGCTTGATAGAGCTGATACTCGCGCTCGCGGTACACGTAGTCCCATGCACCGCGCCGGTGTACCAGTGTTCCGCCGAATCCGGTCTTGAAGCGGTAGAGACCGTGCATAGGGTGGCCGGCCTCTACCGCCGGGGGGACGCCAAAGAGGTCATAACGTCTGCAGCCCGCCCGGCGTGCGTTTCGCATCGCCGTCCACTGCAGCGCGTACGGTGCCATGAGGGATCTGCAATTGTAGTCGCTTGCGCCGTAGAGGTACGTTGCCCGCTATCCGGTGTGCGCGACAACGATCCCTCCTACCGGTTGGGTGTGGTGGTATGCCATATACAGAC
>CAYTGY010000536.1:0-2211 GCA_964437265.1 uncultured Spirochaetaceae bacterium
TGTTGCCGACCGCCTGGCTCAACACGCTGAAGTTCGTGGCCTTGGGACTGCTCTTGGGCTATCTCATACCCGTGCTGCTGGCAGTGGCAATCAACGAGATGCGAATTGGGAAATCATACCTCCGGCTTGCGTTCTATGTGCCGGTGATTCTGCCGCCAATGATCTCAATACTGCTATGGCAGTACTTTTACGATCCGGCCAACGGGCTGATGAACGTGCTGGTTCAGGCGTTGGGAATCCCGCCGCAAGAGTGGATCCATTCGGCGCGGACATCAATGCTCACACTGGTGATCCTCTCAACCTGGATGAACGCCGGCGGTACGGTGCTGCTCTATCTGGCGGCGCTGCAGGGCACTCCGGCAAGCCTCTACGAGGCAGCTGAGATTGAGGGTGCCGGTATCTTCCGGCGATTGATCCACATCACCATACCGGAGATACGCGGCGTGATGCTGATTCTGCTGGTGCTTCAGGTGATTGGAACCTTTCAGGTATTCACCGAACCGTTCGTCATGACCGACGGCGGTCCGGTAAACTCCACGATGACCGTTATGCTCCTGCTATATCGCTACGCATTCGAGCGCGGCGAGATTGGATGGGCGAGTGCGCTTGGCTTCATGCTGTTTGTAGTGCTGGTGGTTCTCTCAGCGGTGTACTTCCGGCTTACACGACGAACGCGGTCGGTGGACCGGTAGGAGCGAAGAATGAACCGACGAACACGAACGCGGGCGTTTGATGCGCATGACCGAGCGATTATCTCTCCTATGGAGATGCGGCGGCCGGGTGTTGCCATCTTCTACTGGGTCCTCTTTGCCGGGTTGCTGGTGCTTACCATCACCACCGTCTACCCGCTCTACTGGATGTACTCCGGCGGCCTGAAGAGCTCTCAGGAGCTGATCAGGACCCCGCCCACGTTCTTCCCACGGGAGCTCAGATGGGAGACCTACCCGGAGGCGTGGGACAAGCTCAACTACCGGCGGTACTTTGGCAACACACTGATACTGGCCGCCGGCGCGTTGCTGCTCCAACTCTTGGTCTCCGCCACGGCAGCGTTTTCGCTCTCAAAATTGAAACCCGCCGGCAGCAAGATCCTGTTGGTGCTGTTTCTCAGCACGCTCATGGTTCCTCCAAGCGCGTACCTCATTCCACAGTACCTGACGGTGGTGCGGGTTCCGCTGCTACGAATCCGGTTGATCGACACGTGGTGGGCGGTCTGGTTGCCCGGGGCCATCAGTGCGTTCAACATCTTCATTCTCAAGAGCTTCTTTGATGAGGTGCCGAGCGACCTCACCGATGCGGCTCGGATTGACGGTGCCTCACCGTTCCAGTTGTTCACCGTGATCATTCTGCCGCTCTCCAAGGCGGTGCTGGCAGTGGTTGCGATCTTCACGGTAATTGCGCAGTGGAAGGACTTCTTCTGGCCGTTCCTGGTGCTCAAGACCGCGGAGATCCAGCCGATCATGGTTGCGCTCTACCGCTTCACGAATCAGTCGATGCCTGAGCCGATGAACATCATTGTGGCCGGGTTGGCGATTGCATCCACGCCCATGATTGTGCTGTTCCTCATCTTCCAGAAGCAGATTCTCCGTGGGATTACTCTGACGGGGCTCAAGGGATAACCATGATACACACCTTTGTCTGGCGGCAACTACAACCAAAGCTCCACGGACCCTGGGGAGAGCGAATAAGCGGTGAGATCGAGTTTCTACGCGCGCTCGACGTTACGCACGGGGATCGCGACAAGCTGATTGATGAGGCGATTGCGCTGCTGGAGGCCCAGGCCGCCGACGGCGGTGTGGGCGAACCGGAGGTGCATGCTGCGGAGCGCATCCTGGAGCCGCTGCGGGAAGAGGCCCGGCGCATCACGGTTCTGGCAATTGCGCATGCGCATATCGACATGAATTGGATGTGGGGCTACGACGAGACGGTGGTCATCACGGTCGACACCATCCGTACGATGCTACGGCTTCTGGACGAATACCCCCAGTTTCGATTCTCCCAGTCGCAGGGATCCGTGTACCGGATTATTCAGGAGTTCGCACCTGAGCTTCTGCCTGCCATCACGGAGCATGTGCGTGCCGGCAGGTGGGAGCCGGCGGCGACGCAATGGACGGAGACCGATATGAACCTTCCGTCTACTGAGAGCCTTCTGCAACACGTCGCACAGACGACGAGCTTCCTGAAGGATCTTCTTGGGGTAGACCGCGAACAGCT
>CAYTGY010000537.1:0-2210 GCA_964437265.1 uncultured Spirochaetaceae bacterium
CTTGGGGACGCATGGCGTTCTGAACAGACTCAATGAAGACACGGACGGAGCGCGACTCCAGCTCCGGCACCCAACCGCCGATCATGAATCAGAGAAGGTGCGCGCGTGAAGATACCGATTATTCATCCGGAGAGCTCGTTCAAGGTCATCTGGGAAACGTACATCCTCCTGATGACCATCGCGGTCACCATCATTGCACCTCTCATTATTGTCTTTGAGCTGGCGCTTACTCCGCTGCTGATCGTGTTCGACGTCCTCGTCACCCTCTCTTTCGCGGTGGACATGTTCATCCACTTCAACACCGGGTACCTGGTCCGACAGGAGTTGGTCACGGATCGCACGGAGGTCGCCAAACGATACCTTCGCGGCTGGTTCCTCCCGGATCTCATCGCTACCCTTCCCTTCGCCTGGATCTTCAGAGGCACACGCTACGCCGGGCTCAACCGCATCTTCCGCTTCTTCCGTCTTGCGCGACTGCTCAAGCTCTTTGGTTCATCAAAGACCCTGAATCGCGCCAAGAAGCTGAGCTTCATAAATCCAGCGTTCATGCGGCTCTTCCTGCTGGTGTTCTGGATCCTGGTAGCCGCGCACCTCATTGCGTGCGGATGGATCTTCATCGGCGGGCCGGGAGCGTACGACTCACATGGTGAGACCTATCTGGAGGCGTTCTACTGGACCATCACCACGCTGACGACCATCGGATATGGCGACATTACACCCGCCGGTACGGTTCAGTTCATCTACGTCACCATCATCATGCTGACCGGCGCGGCGATCTACGGTTTCATCATTGGTAACATTGCCAACATCATTGCCAATATCGACGTGGCCAAGACCCAGTTCCGTGAGCGGGTGGAGAACGTGGACACCTTCCTCAAGTACCGCAATATCCCATCGGATCTCCAGAAGCGAATCCACGACTACTACGACTACCTGTGGGAGAGCAGGCGGGGCTACGAAGAATCGAAGCTCCTGGAGGACCTTCCGCAGTCGCTCAAGACGCAGGTCTCCCTCTTTCTCAACCAGGACATCATAGAGAAGGTTCCGCTCTTCCAGAATGCAAGCCGCGAGTTCATTCGCGACCTCATCCTGAACCTGAAACCGGTCATCTACACGCCCGGCGACGCGGTGGTCACCTACGGCGAGATTGGCTATGAGATGTACTTCATCAGCCGTGGTGAGGTGGATGTGACCAATGAAGACGGGTCGGTGACCTACGCCACGCTGACCTCCGGACAGTTTTTTGGGGAGATTGCACTGCTCTTGAGCATGCCGCGTACCGCCACCGTACGCTCCAAGGTCTACTGCGACCTCTACGTGTTGGACAAGGACACCTTCAACAACATCCTCCAGCGCTACCCGCGATTCGCCAAGGATGTCGAACAACTGGCTGAGAGCCGCAGGAAGGAACTCGGGCTGGAAAAGCAAGAAGAGGACACGGTCACGGTGGTGGACGACGGGGGGACGGAGCCCGCCGGCCCGGTTCCGGCTGCGCCTGGGTCGGTTGTCTACGAGGTTGTAGAGGAAGGTGTGGTCCGGATCAGCTGGCTTCCGGTCTCAGGCGCGGACTCATATGAGGTGATCCGGCGGGAGGCCGATGCACAGAAGTGGAAGCGTCTGTCCGCGGCAATGAGAAACCCTGTCTGCCTTGATCTCCACGCCCCGTCAGGCCAACTGGTCTACCGCGTGCGCGCCACCAACCGGCACGGCAGCGGGAGGTGGAGCACACCGCTGGAGGTGACCGTTCCGTAGCACGTCAGCCTCCACTACCATCTTGACCGCCCATCGCCCCACCCCCATACTCACCGGATGGGCCGCAACAAGGGCGAGGGGAAGCTCCGGATCGGCAACCAGTGGAACGCGATCCGGATCATCGCGCTCTCGCAGTCGAATCCGCTCAAGGCAATCGCTGAGTTCGTGGAGAACTCGATTGACGCGCGCGCGAACAGCGTCACCATCGTTCGCGGCAAGAGCCGCGGCGAGCACTATATCCGCATCACCGACGACGGCGAGGGCGTGCGCGACTTCGCCTACGTTGCCACACACATCGGCGACTCAATCAAGCGAAAACTCAAGCGCGAAGGCGAACAGGGAATCCAGGGCGAGTTCGGAATCGGCCTCTTAAGCTTCTGGACCGTGGGTGAGGAGCTCACCATGACCTCGCGCGACGCGGAGGGCGTTGTCTGGAAGATGCACCTGGTCAAGGACAG
>CAYTGY010000538.1:0-2203 GCA_964437265.1 uncultured Spirochaetaceae bacterium
GGGTCTTCAGCTCAGAGATGTTCACCATCATCACCAACCGGAGCAACAATGAGAGCTTCCTGGTAGGACAGGGCCGGCCATTCAACCAGTTCTTCTACATTCGGCTCAACGCCTTCGAGTCCGCCAAGCGGCTAAGCTACTTCGAGTTCACCTACGACTTTGGGCGCAAGATGCTGATGCCCGGCGAGAGCATTGAGCTGGACGGGATCGTTTTTGCACGGGGGAACACGCATCGGTTGGTGCACCACTACCTGCAGCTGGCAGGCGAGGAGATGGAGGTACACCTTCCTACGCGCAACTACCGCGGTTGGTCCAGCTGGTACTTCTACTACACCAAGATCACCCCGCAGGCGATCCTCAAAAACGTAGCCGCGCTGAAAACGGCGCGGGACGCCCGGGGCGCGCCAATTGATTTTGTGCAGATCGACGACGGCTATCAACACGCGGTTGGAGACTGGTTGCGCCAATCGAAGCCGTTTGAGGGGCAGATGAAGCTGCTCGCGGACGCGATACGCGGTGCGGGGTTCACGCCCGGCATCTGGCTGGCGCCGTTTATTGCGAACAAACGCAGCGAGCTCATGCGGATCCATCCGGAGTACGCGCTGCGAGACGAGCATGGGCGACGTATCACAGCCGGTTACAACATCTTCTGGCCGGGGCACTACTACTACGGGCTGGACATCACCAATCCGCGATTCGAGGAGTATCTGCGGCGTGTCATCCGGACCATTGTGGGGGACTGGGGCTACGTCTACCTCAAACTAGACTTCCTCTTTGCCGGCTGCCTGCGTGGCGGCACGCACCACGACCTGGGCCTCTCGCGCGCGGAGGTCCTGAAGCAGGGGATGCGTATCATCAGAGAGGAAGCGGAGCGGGCAGCGAGTGGGCCGGTGCACCTGATCGGATGCGGAATGCCGCTATCCACCGGAATCGGCACGGTAGATGCCATGCGAGTAGGCCCGGACACCGGCCACTTCTGGATCAAGCGCAGCGGTCAGCTGCTGCGCACCGGTGCAATGGTGGGATTGCGGAACTCAGTCCGCAACAGCTTGGTACGCGGCGCAATGCACCGCACGCTGTGGCTCAACGACCCGGACTGCCTGATGCTGCGCACCAACGGCACCAAACTGTCGCCGGCCGAACGCCGAAGCCAGATCAACGCAATCGTGCTTACCGGTGGGTTGCTGCTCTATTCCGACGATTTTGAGCGGCTCTCCGACCAGACGATGGCGGAGCTCAGCCGAATCACCGAGCTCAACGACCACTGCTTCAACGGACGCCTGTTGCCCGTTGATGTGATGGAGCGCGAGCTTCCGCAGGTTGTCTACAACACCGCGGGATTTCTGGGTGTGTTCAACACCGGAAACCGGAGCACCCGCGTGACCGTCAACCTGCGCGCAATCGCACTGCAAGCCGCATCAGTTGCATCGTTGTTCAACGCCGACGGAACGCCTAACCGCGACGAGCGGAAACCGGACCGAAGCCGGATAGGCGGTCTGTTGACGTTTCTGCGCAGAGTCGCCGGCGGGCGCACCCATGATCCGCGGATCGACAGTCCGCAGGAATCCGGGAGGCTCATCCTTCGAGAAGCCTGGACCGGCGAGGAGGTCGATGTGGCAGGCGATGTGGTTGTGATTGGACCGCTCGCACGGCACGAGTCACGGCTCTTCGAGCTGGTAACGGAATAGCCAAGCGCCGGGCGGTGGCTACCGCCTGATCTCCACTACCCCGGTCCGGCGGATGGACCCGTATACTTCGTCAACCGGATAGTACCTGTTCCGGCCCATCATGCTGATACCGTCAGAGTACCGCTTGGAGTTGCTGACCCAGTCCGACGGGATGGGATCGTAGACAATGAAGTACTTTCCATCTGTGGTGTATCCCTTCACGACAACGTAGTGGCCTACAGAGTCGTTGTAATATCGCCCAACGAGGTTCTCCTCCGGCGCGCCTGCCGTCCAGCTGACCGCTCCGGAGTGATAGAGCACTACCGCGATGTTTCCCTGGTCCACAATCCGGAAGACATCCTCCGCGCTGCTGGTTGGTGTCAGCCGCGCATCCACACCGTGTTCACGCATGGCACTGATGAGCTCGCTGAAACTGGTTCCCCCGTTTCCGCGCCAGCCAATCTGCTCGCGCACGGCGCTGACCGCGACGTACTCGCCCTTAGCCCAGCCAACACCCATGGAGACCACGCTGGGGC
>CAYTGY010000539.1:0-2201 GCA_964437265.1 uncultured Spirochaetaceae bacterium
AATCGGCCTGTCGGACGGGTAGTCGGTGGTCGCGGCGATGACCTGCCGACGGTCATCGGGATCAGCGTAGTAGCCGTGGACGAAATAGACGGCCGAGCCCGGTTCAAGTCCGGCAAACAGGGGGTTGTTCTCGCAGGTGAAGCTCAGGGTGTTCCAGCCCATGTGCGGAATCTTGATCCGCTCGGCCGGTGGATCGGGCTGTCGGAAACTGACGACCGACCCGGGCAGAACATCGAGGCCCGGTACGAGTTGGTCGGGGAATTCGGCCTCTTCCTCGGACCCGGCGAAAAGAAGCTGCATGCCCATGGCATCAGCCCGGTCCTGCTGAATGACCCAAGCAACAGCTCCGCCATTGAGAGACCGGTCCAGACCGTGTCCAGAAACGACGGGATGCGGGCTCCGGGCGCTACGCTCACGGTGAAGGAGTTGTACTGGTCCTTGACCAGGTGGTCCGTCTCCGTCAGCGGAGAGGTCCACAGCGGCGCGGCGTCCACCCCGGCTCCGCGTGCCGCGCCCAACTCCTCAAGAAGCTTCTCCCGTTCCGCATGGAAATCTCCCACCAGCTCTCGCAAATGGGTGAGTTGCGAGCGCAAGGTCCGTAACTCTTTGGAGAGGTGGACCCCGCGGAGGCGATTGTTGGGCCGGGCAATCACTATCCTGCGACCGGGGTTGAGCTGGTACCGGCGCACCAGCTCGTCTATCAGTGGTGCGGTCAGCGCGGGCATCTCACGCAGCTCAGGCGGGACAGCTCCGTTGACGGCAAATCCTCCCAGGATGACGCTACCTGGCGGGATATTCGGCCAGCGGACGACTGAGACCTCTCCAAGATGCTGTAGTTCCTGCATGGCGTCCCCACTGGATAATCCGGCGATTCGCCGCGGTGGT
Organism: uncultured Spirochaetaceae bacterium; assembly: GCA_964437265.1. Lineage (GTDB taxonomy): Bacteria > Spirochaetota > Spirochaetia > DSM-27196 > SLST01 > CAYTGY01. The sequence continues at coordinate 886 of CAYTGY010000539.1, forward strand.
CAACCTGCTTGAAAGCCGCGCTACACTCACGTAGGATACGGAGGCAAACGGCAGGCGAATGACCTGCCGCATCAACGGAGAATCTATATGGAACGACTACGCGCGGGCATCATTGGTATTGGAAACATCAGCGGTATCTATCTTCAAAACCTCACCACCGTCTTTGCGGATCGTGTTGAGCTTCTTGGATGCGCGGACTTGCTGGGCGAGCGGGCGGACGCGGCGGCGGAGAAGTACGGTCTGCCCAAGCGGTACGCGAGCCCCGATCAACTGATCGCGGACCCGGATATTGACATTGTGGTCAATCTCACTATCCCAAACGCACACTACGATGTGTGCGCCGCGGCAGTCGCTGCTGGGAAACACACCTATGTGGAGAAGCCGCTGTGTATAGAGCTGGAGCAGTCAAAGCAGTTGCTGGCCGCCGCGGACGCCGCCGGCGTGCGTGTGGGCGGTGCGCCGGATACCTTCCTGGGCGGGGGACTCCAGACGTGTCGCAAGCTGATTGACGACGGTTGGATTGGCAAACCCATCGCGGCTACTGCCTTTATGACCGGTCACGGTCATGAGAGCTGGCATCCCGCGCCGGAGTTCTACTACAAGAAGGGTGGCGGGCCAATGTTCGACATGGGACCCTACTATCTGACGGCGTTGGTGAATCTCATTGGCCCGGTGGAGAGCGTCAGCGGGGCAACCCGGATCACGTTCCCGGAGCGGACCATCACCAGTGAGCCGTTGCGGGGGACCGTGATTACCGTTGATGTGCCAACCCACGTGGCCGGAACCCTGGAGTTTGGCAATGGAGCCGTGGGGACGGTGATCATGAGCTTTGATATCTGGGGTGCGAATCTTCCGTGTATTGAGATCTATGGAACGGAGGGGAGTCTTTCCGTGCCGGACCCGAATACGTTTGGGGGCACGGTCCTGTTGAAGCGCGCGGGTGCCGCCGAGTGGGCCGCAATACCGCACAGCCACCGGTACACGGAGAACAGTCGCGGGCTTGGTGTGGCTGATCTCGCGGAAGCGGTGCACGCCGGCACGCCGCATCGCGCCTCCGGGAGCTTGGCCGCCCACGTGCTTGAGGTGATGCACGGAGTCCACCTGGCCGCTGAGAGCGGAGAGCGGTACCGCATTGGGCAGCCCGCCGAACAGCCCGCCGCCCTTCCCGCGGATTTCTGAGGTGGCGGCGCCTCCGCTATCCGTAGGCGTTATCCAGCACGTGGCCGCCGAAGGTCCCGCCGGAATTGGAGAGTGGTTGTATGCTCGCGGTCACCACGTGCGAACCTGGTCCACGTATCGTGACCCGTGGCATGTGC
>CAYTGY010000540.1:0-2177 GCA_964437265.1 uncultured Spirochaetaceae bacterium
GGACAACGAGCAACTCAAGAAACTGCTTCACGCGCTGGTAACGGACAGTTACCAGCCACCGGATGAGCAGCTGGTTCAGGATGACACCTCGCGACAGATCGTCCGATCCCTCAATGCGCTCCACCAGCAGGAGCAGACGCTCGTTCGTCACTACAACGAGGATATTCGCAACAGCGAGGTACGGCTCCCCCAGATCATTGAGACCACACCGGTTGGGATCTGCATCACCGATGAGGCCGGGATCTTCGAATACGTGAATCCCACGTACTGTCGTCTGTACGGGTACGACAGCGAGGAATTGATTGGCAACGAGTTCGTCATGGTTGTTCCGCCCAAGGACCGCGATTGGCTCAAACACCTGCACGCAGAGTTCATGGGACATCGATACGAGCTGCGTGGTGAGTGGCAGGTGGTGCGCAAGGACGGCTCTCCCATGTCAATCATTGCCGACGCGGCATACATCATTGACGTAGACGGCCAACCCAAAAAGGTCACGTTCGTCCTGGACATAACAGCCCGCAAGGAGGCGGAGGAGGCGCTAAAGGATACCGTGGAGCGGCTCAATGGCGAGATTGAGGAGCGCACGCGGTTGGAGAAGGCAAAGACTGAGGTTGAGCGGATGATTCGCCACGATCTCCGCAATCCGTTGAACGGCATCATTGCCGCCGCGGAAATTCTCCTAGCGGATGAGGCGAGTGATGAGCAACGCGAGCTGTACCTGATGATTCGCGAATCGGGCCGCAAGTTGGACAGTATGCTCAGCAACAGTATGGACCTGATTCGAATGGAAGAGGGAACGTACCAGCTTGTTGCAACTGAGCTGAGCCTGGCGGAGATCCTCCGTAATGTGGACCGAGAGCTCTCGCAACTCGCTGCAGGGTACGGCGCTAGTCTTGGGTACATGCTTGATGGAGAAACGCTCAGGTGGGATGCCGACCTTCCAATGCGTGGCGAGCGGTTCTACCTGGAGGACCTATTTGCCAATCTGGTGCGCAACGCCATTGAAGCATCCAACGCGGGAGATGTTGTCAGCGTCCGCGTTGCACGTGAGGCGACCGCGTACACGGTGGAGATCCACAATCGGCAGGCGGTTCCCGAATCCATTCGCGAGACGTTCTTTGACCGCTACACCACCAGCGGCAAGCGTCACGGGACCGGGCTGGGAACCTATGTGGCCCGGTTGATCGCGGAGTCCCACGGCGGAGCCATCACGTTCTCTTCAAGTGAAGCCGACGGGACCAGCGTCCGCGTCACGCTGCCCTCCCATAGCCGTACCTACCGGGCCAGTTGATCAAGGAACTGGGAGATCAGCCGGATCACCATCTCCGGATGGGTCTCCTGCGGCACGTGGCCGGCTCCAGGGATCACGACAAGCGCACCTTCAGGCAACCGCTGAGCCAGTTCCCGGCCCTCCTCAAGTAGAATCCACTCGTCGTGTTCACCCCAGATGACCAGCGTAGGTGCCTGGATCGTCTCCACCGGCAGCGGATGGGATTGTGCGGTCCGGGCAAAGTGAACCAGACCGTCATCCGTGTTTGGCTGCTGGAGCGGTCCACGGTACCCGGCGATCTCTGCGTCCGTCGGCGGCCTACCGTACGCGTCCTCCAGGAAGTCGCTGAGGCCGTCAGGGGTGAAGAGCGCGTTTCGCAACCACGCCTTTGTGATCCAACGGATCGGCGGGAACCAGAGTCCGCGCGAGCGCGAGCCTTCGGAGAGCGCCGCGCTGTCAATCTGTACCAACGCCGTCGTCCGTTCCGGGCGGGCCAGTGCCATCGCGGCCACCACCTGGCCGCCCATCGAGTGCCCCACCAGGACCCAGGGCTCGGTGGGACGAAGATCCGGGTTCTCGCCATCCAGCCGGTCCAACAAGGACCACAGGAGAGCCACGCGGTTGTCCAGCGCGTGGTCAAACTGCAGGCCGCGCGAGCTGTATCCGAACGCCGGCAGATCCACCGCAACCGTCGCGTGTCCAGCGCGCGCGAGCGCCGGTCCAACGGTGTCGTAGCTGTAGGTGGAGCTTCCCAGGCCGTGCACGAGGAGGAGTTTGGCACCGGCGCTCTGCTGCGGTTGCCAGTGGCGATAGTGCACGGTCACGCCGTTCAGGTCTATGAACCGACTGTGGGGGAACGGTGGCTCCAGCGCGGGTTGATCGGCCGGCAACGGTCCGCCGGCGCATC
>CAYTGY010000541.1:0-2176 GCA_964437265.1 uncultured Spirochaetaceae bacterium
CCCGCCGCGCATCTTGGCCCAGAAGCCCACGGTGGAAAACTTCCGGATGCTCTTTCGGACCGGCGGCTCTACAGGCGTACCCATGAACCGGTACCTGCTCAACTCCGTGGTGATCACCTTTGTCACGGTGATGCTCAATGTCTTCTTCTCCGTCTCCGCGGGATATGCACTCAGCAAGCGACACTTCCGGATCAAGAGCCTGCTCTTCCGTATCAACCAGATAACGCTCATGTTCGTTCCGGTTGCGGTCGCTATTCCCCGGTACCTGGTGTTGGTGAACATGAACGTGACCAACACCATCTGGGCGCACATCCTGCCAATGCTCGCGCTTCCCGTCTCGCTCTTCCTGGTGAAGCAGTTCATTGACCAGGTCCCGGACAGCCTGCTTGAAGCTGCGCGGATTGACGGTGCGGGTGACTATACCATCCTCTTCCGAGTCATCATCCCGCTGGTGCGCCCGGCGTTGGCAACGGTTGCGATTCTCACCTTCCAGCAGGTGTGGAACAGCGTGGAGGCCTCCAACTACTACGTCGCGGATGAGACGCTCAAGACCTTCGTCTTCTACCTGACAACGCTGACGCAACAGACCCAGGGAGCGGGCGCTGCAATGTCAATTGTTGGTGCCGGGATGGCTGCCGCCGCCGGGCTCATCATCTTTCTTCCCAACCTGCTCATCTTCGTTCTGATGCAGTCACGAGTGATGAACACAATGAGCCATTCGGGGATCAAGTAGGTGGCGGCCATGAAGCGACGTGTCACCGCTCTGTTGCTCACGACCCTTCTCCTCCTCGCACTCATCGCAAGCCCGCTCTTCGCAAGTCGGTCAACCACGTACACCTTCACGCCCAACCCACGTGGATCTGGATTCTTCACGCGCACCGGTGATGCCTACCTGCCGGAGTTCACCTTCACCTCACTCGGCCTCAACTCGCCCCAGGATCTCTTTATCACCGACGACGACCTGATGTACATCGCGGACACAAGAAACAAGCGCATCGTGGTCTTCAATATCGCCGCAGGTACGGTGGTGGATAGTATCGAGCATGAGGAGCTACGAATGCCAACCGGCGTCTGGATGAGCCACTCGGGTCTCCTCTATGTTGCTGATCCGGCTGCGAAGGCGGTGCTGTGCTTTGACAATGAAGGAGGGCTGGTGCGAACCTACACGCGGCCCACGGCGGTGGCCTACGGTGACCGCGACTTTGCCCCTCGGAAGATCTCAGTGGATTCGGCCGGGAATCTCTTTGTGATCAGCGAGGGGGTCTATGACGGCGTCATCCAGCTCTCACCTGAGGGGCTCTTTCTGGGCTACTTCACCAGCAACAAGATTGACTTGAGCTTTGTGGAGCGCCTGCAGGACCTCTTCTTCACGGAAGCCCAGAAAGCGAATCTGCTGGCACGCTCGCCGGTCACCTTCTCCAACCTCTATCTGGACAACCGGAACATCCTCTACACCACAACGATTGGCGATGACGATGCGGCGGTAAAGAAGCACAACGCCGCCGGCATGGCGATTGTGGAGGGACCAACCGGAACCGAAGGCGCCGCAGTCGACCTCTGGGTCAGTCCTACCGGCATCATGGTCGTGGTATTCGCCGACGGTGAGACGATCATCTACACCAAGGAGGGCGAGATCATCGCGACCTTCGGCTACTCCTACGCGCTTGCCGACGTCGCCGGCCTCTTTGATACGCCGTCGGCCGTGGCCATGGATTCGAGCGGCGCGCTCTGGTACCTGGATGGCGAAAAATCGTTCCTGCAGTCCTACCAGCCAACCCAGTACATCAAGGACATCTACGCCGCTCTCGACTTCTTTGACCGTGGCGAGTACGGCGAGTCAATCCGGGTCTGGTTGGAGGTGCTCAAGGTCAACCAGGTGTCGCAGATCGCCCACCTCTCTATTGGGAAGAACTACCTCTTCCTACGAAACTACGACCGGGCGCTCTTCCACACACGAATCGCCAACAACCGCGAATTCTACTCGGACAGCTTCTGGGAGATCCGAAACATCTGGCTCCAGCGGAATGTGATCTATATTGTGGCGGCAATCGCCTTCCTCTCGATCTTCCTGCCGAGCTATCGCCTGCTCCGGCGGAAGGTCCCGGCGGTTGCGCAGGTTGAAGCGCCGTTCAGGCGCTTTGCGCACCGGAAGCGGGTCCGCCCGTTCCTCTACCAG
>CAYTGY010000542.1:0-2167 GCA_964437265.1 uncultured Spirochaetaceae bacterium
GCACGCGCGCGTACACGGATTCCATCACCATCTCATCTATGGCGGAGAGCTCGCCGCAGGCTCCGGACTCCGGGCTGGGAGCGGTGCCGCCCAGGACGCGATTGACCATCGCGGCGGTGATTAGCGGATCCACTTCGAGTATTGCGGCACCGCGGAGGGGATCCAGCTTTACCACGCCCATCGTCGTCGGATTGGGAAGCGCGCGGATGAACTCGACATAGGTCTCCTGGTCCACCGTCTGCAGCCGGACGCTTACTGAGGTACGCGCCATGCCGGTGAGCACGGCGCCGGCGAGCTGCGCAAATGCCTCGTGTATAAACTGGATGGTGCGAATCTGCTCGAGCGCGAACTTGTCCGGTCGCTTGAAGTCGTACACCTTGATCTTGTACTCCTGCCGCGGGTTCAGACTGTGCCCAACAATCTGATCTCCGGTCAGGAGTTGAACCGCATCACTCATGACTACCCACCTCCGGTGCGGCGGCGCTGATCTCCGTGACGCGAACGCCAAAGCTCTCATCAATCACCACCACCTCTGCACGGCCCACGTCCCTACCGGCAATCCGGAGGATTACCGGTTCACCGGCGAGCCGGTCCAACTCGATTATGGTCCCCTCTCCAATCTGCGACACCTCTTCTACCGTGGGATTCGCGGCGCCAAGCACCACCTCCAACGGAACCCGAACCTTGGAAACGTCACCCATGTTACTGCTCCTTCGGCACAAACCAGACCGTGCCGTCTTTCTCTTCAATGCTCCCGGCGGCGATCACCTCGCCCCCAACCTCCAGCTCACACACCACCTCGACTCCCTCGCCTGCCTTGACCTCAACCGTACCGGCCGCGACCGCGGCGCGGTACTCTGAAAGGCTCATCCCAAACCTTCGGAACACCACGCGTCCCGGCACGGCAAGCTGCTCCGCCAGCGGAGAGCCGGCGAGGAACTCCTGCACTGCTTGCGTCATACACAGCCTCCTCATCTACCGGTACTGAGTGTAACTCCGGCGAGCTCGGTGGGCTGACACCACCGGGCCGGAAACCAACACTATCTTGCCGCCGGGTGTCCCGGCGCCGGTCCGTTAGGGGGTGGGCCTATTCTTGGATTCGGCGACGGTACTCGCGGGGGGAGCAGTTCATCACTTTTCGGAAGTATCGATTGAAGAACGAGAGGTTGTTGTAGCCGACGTCTACCGCGATCGCGGTCACGGTCTGTTGCGTCCGTCGAAGCAGCGTGCACGCGTGCCGGATCCGCAGACGATTGAGGTACTCAAACGGCGGCTGGCCCACCTGAGCCCTAAAGAGCCGGGAGAGGTAGGCGGGACTACATCCCAGGATATCTGCCAGCTGCGGGAGCGTAAGCTCCTCCGCATAGTGGGACTCCATGTGGCGGATGACACGGGCCAGTCGGTAGCCGGCGCCTTCCGGCACCGGGTCGGAACGGAGGGATGCACGGTACAGGTCCAGCACGATCTCCGCGAAAATCCCGCGTGCCCGCCCGCGGTACGCCGGCGGCCGGTCCACCAACTCCGTCTCCAGGCGCTCCAGTGCGGCAAAAGCCCTATCCAGCGCGTCCTCTTCCAGCGGGACCGCGCCGGGAGCGGTAAGCTCGTCCAGAAACCGACACGCGCCCGGATCACCGTGGCAGAAGAGCGCAAGATCCTCAACCAGCTGGACACCCGCGAGCAGTGCCCACCCTGACCGCACGGCAAGCTGAAGAAACCGCGCCGGGGGCGCCCACACCAGGACCGGACCGGTGTGAACGGTGCCCGACCGCCGGCAGGAGCCTTCTTGTATAATCACCATCATGACCACGGCGCCTGCGTCGCACACCGGTACGACGGCGGGCGCCCGCCGGACTGCGAGCGGGAGGATGGGGTCAAGATAGAGCGCGCCCGGTTGCGGTGCCATGACGGTACAGGTCAGAGTATACCGGAGTGTGGTGACCTCCCGACACCGATTGCGCGCGTACCGACACTATCTTGACGCACCGGATATGTCGGTGGGTGTCGCCAGTGAGCGTGACACAACAGAGATAATGTCATTATTTGATTAATTCGTGCACAGCCGTCGCATCTCTGCTACAATGGGAGGTAGTCTTGTATGAGTCGTCGATCAAGAACCACCGTCATTGCCGTCTTCTGTGCCATCCTGGTCATCTATGGTGCCGTCCTG
>CAYTGY010000543.1:0-2161 GCA_964437265.1 uncultured Spirochaetaceae bacterium
GGGAGCAGGACAGCACGACCCGCGGCGGGTCCGGCACCCGTATGCCGTATCTAGCCAGAAGTCCGTGGAGTTTGCGCCCCTCTTCCGGCGTCTGCGCATGCGTCAGCTGATACAGCCAGCTGTCGACAATCGCTTCCTGGAGGGACGTTCGCGCTTGATCCTCTCTGCGCTGCGTGAGCATCTGTTCGCGGTTCGCAAGGACGGACATCAGAAGCTCCTGCTTGGCGAAAGGCTTCAGAAGGTAATCGTCGACTCCCAGTCGCAACGCATGCCGAACGGTCTCGAACTCACCGTGGCCGGTGATGACCACGACCCGCGGCCGGTGCACCAACGTCTTGATGTGCTCAATCAGATCCAGCCCGTTGCTTGTCTGTAGGGTGATGTCGAGTAGGACAAGATCAACCTGCTTGGCGTCAAGAATGCCGCGCGCCGGTTCAACATCCGGCACGGCTCCTACCAGGCGAAGGTCGTAGCGTCGCCACGGAATCGCGTGCTTCAGATACTCACGGAAGTCGAGCTCGTCCTCCACGACGAGTACGTTCAGGCTCATCCAGGATAGTCCGCTACCAGTGTAGCACGAGGGCGGCACCGGGTTCGAGCGTGCTGTAGAAGCGCAGCCGGCACCCGTTTCCCGGGAGAATCTCCCGGCCAAATGAGGTTCCCGTTCCATTGCGGCCCGCATACACCCTCCATATACTCCAGAAAAGGCTTTAGACAAAAATATTCTATTCTGGAGGTTACAAATGATCTATTCGCGGAACACACGGAAGACCGCCGGCGCAGCGCTCGCAACACTGACGGTATTGGTTCTCTCGCTCGCTATGCTGGTCGGCTGCGGTGGCGGTCCGTCGGTTGAAGGCGAGTGGGTGACTGAGGACGGTGAGATCCTCATCTTCGGCGACGAAGGTGCGCTCCTGGCGATTGGCGAAGAGGCGACCTACGAGATCGACGGCTCAGAGATGACCATCACCGACAGCACCGGCACAACCCGGACGTTCACGGTGGAGCAGGAAGAGGACTCGCTGAAGCTTCTTGAGGACGAACACCCGTGGCTGGAGCTGGAACGCAAAGCTGTCTGGAGTGAAGACGAGCTGGTTGCCGGCTGGGCGCAGGATCCGGAAAGCTTCTCCGGCAAACAGTACGTCTTCCAGAACGACGGTACGTTCCTCTTTAGCGACAATTGGGGCTCGGATGCGGGAACGTGGGAGTACACGGAGGACGGCAAGCTGGCGCTGACGGAAGACGGTCGGGATGAGGCGTTCACCTTTGATCCGGTCCGCGTGGGAGACCAACTCTACCTGGTAGACGAAGACTACTACCCGGGCAATCCGTTCGAGCGGGTGGAACTGTAAGCCCGGCAACGCAACACGGCACGCAGTTGTGGCCCCCGTTCACCGGGGGCCACGGTTGCAAACTTCCGGCGAATCGACTACACGTGTACGTATCCCTCAATCCAGCATGGAGGACGCTCTGCCGTCACAACGTCATCGCCGGCGGCTTCCCGGCCTCTCCCGGGAGCTGCCGTTCATCGTTGTATCGCTGGTAGTCATTGTGCTCTGCATTCCCCTCTTGGGGGGTCTGACCAGCGATCACTCATTGGTGGAGAGCCTGACCACCGTGCGAAACCAATGGCTGCCTGCCGCACTCGCAGACCTCGCGGCGTCCGCCGCAGATGGAACAAGCAGAGCGCAGACCAATGCCACTACGTGGATACGTGAGCTCGAGAAGCTCCTAGACGGGGCCAACCGCCTGGCGCGCTTCTCCCCTGCCCTCACCACGGAGCTCAACGCCCTCAGACGGATGACCGTGACAATGAGATCCGCCCATCGGCTTGGTACCGCTGAGCTCGCCGCACGCATTGCGCGTGCGGACATGCAGTTCACTCGGGTCCGAGACCAGCTGCGCGAGCTCGAGCAGGGAAGAGACTACGCCTATAGCAGCGTGGTGCTCTTCCTGGTGATTCTGTTGCTCGCGTTCGTTGCGTCATATCGATTTCAGGCGTCACGGTTTCGCGACGAGCGTCTGCGTCATGCGACGGAGCAACGGATGAATCACCTGGCGCTCGCCGTCCAGGAGCGCGAGCGCAGGCGGATTGCCCGGGAGCTGCACGATCGGACGGCCCAAAACATGGCGCTCGCCCGGATGACCGCGGACCATCTAC
>CAYTGY010000544.1:0-2147 GCA_964437265.1 uncultured Spirochaetaceae bacterium
CCCGGACCATCCGGTACGCGTTGCGGGCGAGAAACCGAACCATCACCGTAGACGGCGCGGACATCGCGGACCGGGCAAGACTGGTTCAGAACGTGCCGTGCGTGGTTTTCTGTCATGATGATTTTGGCATTGTCACCGGATCACCGGATGTGCATCGCTGGTTCTTTGACCAGACCGCCGCGCTGGTTGACCATCGCGCACTGGATCCCCAGCGTCGCTATCAACGCGTTTTGCGGTTGCGCAACTCGGCGCTGCGCGAGCAGATGTACGAGCTCCTCCCCGACTACGACGCTCAGCTGGCGGAGGCCGGCGCCCCGCTGGTGAGTGCGCGCACACATCTGGTTGAGCGCGTCAACGCGTGGCTCACGCAGATGTTTGCGTTCGTGTTTGAGATTGACCGTGAGCTCTGCGTCGAGTACCGTCCCTCATGGTCTGAACCGGTGCTCGCCGAGCAGACGGATGCGATTCTCGAGCATCTGGAGCGGCGCCGCGAACGTGACCGGGAGATGGCGACTACCACCAGCGGACCGCACCGCGACCGGTTTGTCTTTTGTCTTGGTGACGCGCACCTCACCGACGTTGGCTCAACCGGCCAACTGCGCCTGGTCTCGCTCATCCTTCGCGCGGTGCAAGCACGGCTCATCGCTGAGTACACCGGCCGGTTGCCTGTCTTGTTACTTGATGATGTTCTGTTGGAGCTTGATCCGCGTCGGCGTGAGCGGATGCTGGAGATCATGCCGGAGTACGAGCAGGCGTTCTTTACCTTTCTGCCCGATGAACGGTACGCTCGATACCAGAAGCATGCTACCACTGTCTTGACGGTGAGCGACGGGGTGATTCGTGAATAGAGCCGGTGAGCTCCTTGACGCGTTGCTCAAACGTATGGGCCTCGCGGAGCAACAGTACCAACAGTACGCATCTTTCTTTCAGAACTGGCAGCGTATAGCCGGAGAGCGCATTGCGGCGCACGCCCAAGTTGTGGATGTTCGCAACGGCGCCTTGATTGTAGAGGCGGATCATCCGGCGTGGGTACAGATGGTGATGTTCGAGCAGCGTAAGATCATTGACCGCGTCAACAAATCGTATCCGGAGCTCAGGATCACGGCGCTACGGGTCCGGATTGCGGACCGCCGCACGAACCCCGCCGGCGCGGCTCCACCGGACCCCGCGGCAGCCACCGGATCTCCGGAGACCGGCCTTGCAACCAACCACGCGCCCGCGCCACAGCAGAGCGAAAACGAGAAACAGGCGCTTGGACGGATAGAGGACAGCGATCTCAGAGACACGCTCCAGCGCTTGCGTCAGCACCTTCCGGAAACTCCAGAGGAACCGTCTGAACATTGACACCAGGAAAACCGCTCCGTATACTTGGCATCCTGTACTTTTAGCACGTCACACTCGTATAGAGGAGCCATGATATGAAGCGCACCTACCAACCCAGCAGGCGGCGGAGGAACCGCAAGTTCGGCTTTCGCAGCCGCATGAAGACTCAGGCAGGCCGTAACGTGTTGCGCCGCAGGCGGGCAAAAGGCCGACGGAAGTTGACCGTGGCCGATGAGAAGAAGCGCTACTAGTCTATCCCGAGAGGAACGCCTTAGAACCACGGCACAGATCAATAGGGTCTTCGCTCTTGGGCGTTCAGTTTCTTGTCAGGGAATGCGGCTTGCGTTTGCCGCCAACGATTGCCACTACAGCCGGATCTGCGTGATCCCGGCCCGCGGACATCGAACCGCAGTTGAGCGCAATCGCACCAAGCGTCTAGGGCGCGAAGTGTATCGAGCGGCAAGGCTGGATGTGGCGGTCGGTTACGATCTGGCCATGATCTGTTATCCGGGAGCGTATTCATTTGTGGACCGAATGAGCCAGTTTCAGACGCTTCTTCGGAAGGCTCGCCTTGACACGCGCGCTACATCACCGGCATAGGAATTACGAATGGACCGACGTACCGTATTAGCTATCGTTCTTTCGGTTGTTGTCATAACCATAGGCTTCACCATCCAGAGCATCCTCTTCCCGCCGGCAACACCACCGCCGGCCACCGCGGGAGAGCAAGAACCCGGTACGCCGCAGACGGCGCCGGTGCCCGGCGGTGACGGCGCGGCGCCGGCCACCACCCAAACTACCCAGCAGGCAGCGCCTACCGGGAC
>CAYTGY010000545.1:0-2141 GCA_964437265.1 uncultured Spirochaetaceae bacterium
CCGACGATTGCGGCTTCCCCGTCTGGATCACCTTGTACATGGCGGTTTTGTGGTCAGATGCAACCTCGAGCCCGCCGGCGGTCATCTCCGCGGGCATGAGGTAGTCCACGGTACGAACGCGCTCACCTGTCGGGAGCGTCTGGTACAGCGCCGCATTCTTGGACTGGTAGCTGTAGAGGGTACGGATACCGTGCCCATCCCGGTAGGTGTCTCTGAACGAATGATAGTCAGGGTCACGCTCATGAAGCCGTCAAGGATTCGGCGGCCCTCCTCCCGGGTAGCGGTCGAGTCCTCGTGGCGCAGATTGGTCTCCGATTCGGTACCATCGGCGTGCTGCTCATCAAGAGCCTGTGAGCCGTCACCGTTCTGTGGAGCACGAGACGTATTGGGAGAACTACTGTTGTTCATGCAGCAACCGTAGCCTCTATTCTACCGCCTGGGCTGATCTTGTCGAGACCGTACGCACCGCCGTCACGGCCGGCTTGGGACCCGGTTTGCCACGCTTGGGCAAAAAAGAGGCCCGGCTCACCGCAATGCGATGAGCCGGGCCGCGGTAGCTACTGCCGTCTCGCACCTACTCCATCTCCAGCCGCCCAACGGCGAGCTGGATAAGCGAGAAGTAGTCCCTGAAGTCGGAAGCGGTTGCGCCGGTACCTGCATCGGCAAGCTCCCAGTCATCATCTCCGCGGACCATTTCATCAAGGGTGAAGCCCACGCCCATCTCTTCTGCGGCCTCTTCAATGGCGTCCATGTTGCCTTGCCAGCCCAGCTCGCCGCTCGCCCAGTAGCTCGAGCCCCGCTTGTACAGGCTGCCGTAGCTGGTGGTGGTCACGGGCGTGGCGCTGCCGCCGAACTCAGTGAAGACCTGAAACGCGCCGTCATCAATGCTGTTCCACCACTGGGCCATGGTCCCCTCGTTGCGAAGGATTGCCTTCTCAAGGATGGTTCCGCCGGCCGGGCTTCCTTGCTCGTCGCTTTCAACGTAGGCAAGCGCGCTTCCCACCGTCACGCCGGTGTAGTTGGTTCCGTTGTAAGAGATCCACTTGGCGACGCGTACCTGGTTTCCGCGCTGGACGTAATAGACCGTGTTGTTCTCATTCCATTGGTCGGATTCCATATCTACAATGGCCAGGGTGTGGGGCAGAAACGCCTCATCCAGCGTCACGTCAATAGAACCTTCAGCGTCGGTCTCTACAACCGCGCGGCCAATGTAACCGCCGTGCACGTAGCCGTATGCCTCAGCGGTCTGGTTGGGGACAAAGCCCGTTGGGGCGGTAGGCTCATCGCCGCCACAGCCAACCAGGGCGAGTGCTGCAAGGGCAGCAACAATAGTGATCATCAGAGTGCGCATAGCGTCTTCTCCTCCTGTGGTCTGTACTCCACCTGACCGGTGAAGTGAATCGATAATAGATAATCTTTTATCTAATATTACGCTTTTTGTCAAGGGGGGGGTCGATTCGCCCGGCGGAGCACCCGGGTGCGTGACGTGCCGTCGAGCGGTCGCTATCGCCTGAACTCCCGTTCGTCCGGATGGAACGGCACCACGTCGGCGGTTTCCTGATAAAAGGAGAGCATCCGGTCCTTGAGCCGTGCGAGCACCGGAGCGAGCGCCGGATCATCGATTCTGTTGTATAGCTCCTCCGGATCGGTCTGTAGATCATAGAGCTCGTCCTGCTCGGCGAGCCGCCGCACGTACTTGTAGCGCTGAGTGCGGCACATCGTTGCCTTGCCGTGCTCCGGCCCATCACCGATCTGCCATTTGATTCGCGGCCAGTACAGACCGCTTGCGTCTCCGGCGCTCGTTGACTCGCGCTCTCTCGTATGCTGCTCTTCCAGCAAGCGCCCGCCTTCGCAGAAGACCGCATCTCGATGCTGGTTGGCCTGACCTGAGATCAGCGGCAGAAGCGATTGTCCAAAGTGGGTGTGACGCGGTTCAATCCCGCTCAGCGCCTCCACGGTGGCGGGGAAATCCACCAGTTCCACCAAGGCGTCGCGTATGCCGGGTTTTAGCGGCACGTTCGCCGGAGGCTTCACGATGAACGGAACCCGGGTCAGACACTCCTCAAAGGTGTTCTGCGTCTTCTCCACCAATCCGTAGTCGCCGGTGAAATCCCCATGATCGCTGAGAAGAAAGAACGCCG
>CAYTGY010000546.1:0-2137 GCA_964437265.1 uncultured Spirochaetaceae bacterium
AATAACGGCGGATTCGAGGGGATCGATGTTTCTGGAGATCACCGTCTGGAGCGCGAGCTGCTCCACCGCCGAGGAAGCGATCAGTCTGGCGGTCGTACTGCGGGAGGCGGCGCGCGCCAATGGGAGTCCCGCCATCCGAGTACACGCGACCGACATCCGTTCGAACATTGGTGATCGCCTTCACAGCGGACGCTACCCCGCGTCGGCACTCCGGCGCGACGGCTCGGAGTTTCACGATCTACTTCGTTCCCAGTATGTTGCTGAAACGGATGAATGCACCCTTCTGATCAGTCGCGAGCTTCTGGACCTGATCCAGGTGGGCACCGTCAATCTGTTCTCCGATCCGGTGGAACGGCTACCGGACAACGTTGACGTGGTGTTCTTCCGAAATACGCTCATCTACGCCCCGGAGAAGAACCGCGACCACATCATCAGCCGCGTGGTCTCCCGGATTCGTCCCGGTGGGCACCTCTTTCTGGCCAACAGCGAGCTGCCGTTCGTCACCCATCCGGACCTGGATCTGGTCGAAGGTGACGGCGCCTACTGCTTCGCCAAGCGATCGCCGGAGGTCACCGCACCGGTCGCGACCACCTCACGACCAGCAACGCCGGAGCCCCACGAACCGAGGCCGATGAAGGAGCCGAGGAAAGCGCCGACGACGGCCGAGGTCGTCGCGGAGATCCAGACGCCGGGACGGGCAACCGCACCGGTCGTGGCTCAGGCAGCACGAGTCGTCGCCGGCCTCTTCCGGGAGCTCGATGACGGACGTCGCGAGGAAACTGCCCGCTACCGTGAGGAGCTTTGGGAAATCGGCGTCGAGCCGGCGCTGCTGCACTACTGCACCGCGTGGACCGGCTACTCCGCCGGAGACGCGGATGCGGCTCTCAACGCGTTCCAGGCCGCGGTGACTGCCGACGAGTCGCTGTGGCCGGCTCACTTCTACGGCGCACGACTCCTTGAGACGCGCGATCGAAGCGCCGCGCGTGACGCGTTTGCCGCCTGTATTCGCGGCATCGAGCATCATCCTGGTGTTGACTACCGATTTCTGATCGGCGGCTTCGAACCGGCTCAGATCCGATCGCTCTGTGTTCGCTCCATTGAGCGAATCGATGCCGAACACGTGGAGTACGCACATGGCTCTTGAGAGAAGCGCATTCATCCGCAACTTCGTTGACGAGACGCAAGAGAATATTCGCCGGATTGACGACATTGTCGTGCGGTGGAAGAAGAACCCGCAGGCCCGTCGCTTGCTGGACGACCTCCTACGCGCCCTGCACACCATCAAGGGTTCCTCACGCATGCTCAAGTTCACAACGCTCGAACGCGTGGCCCACGCCGCGGAGACCGTCTTCAAGGGCGTCGCCGAAGACCGCTACAAGATAACCCCCGCGCTCGTGCAGCTCGCGTTCGCGGGAACCGGCATCATGCGAGCCGGCATCCACCAGGTATCTGAGACCGGATCCGACCAGATGGACGTCGATCACTTCCTCACCGCCTGTGAGCACGCAGCCTCCGGGGAGCCGTTCGCGGACCAACTGGAGGCGCTGCGAGGAGCCGACCGTGGAGCATCGGGTGCACAAGAGTCGACGTCTACCGGCGGCTATGATTCGATCCGCATCAAACTCTCCGACGTGGAATCGATCACGGAGACGCTCAACAGCGTCATCATCAAGCAGTTTCAGCTCAAGCAATTTCAAGAATCGCTGGAGAGCATTCAGGACGAACTGGCCCACGTGGTACAGGATGACGGCGGGCACGACGGCGCGGAGCTGCTCAAGTCAGTCCAGACGCTCCGGAAGGAGTTCGCTGACCAGATTGTGGGTCTTGAACAGCACTCGTATCAGCTCCAGGAGCAAATCATGCAGCTTTCGATGCTGCCGCTGGAGCTCATTCTGGGCGAGCTGCCGCGCATGGTCACGGAGACTGCCACGATCCTGGGAAAGGAGATCGACTTCAGCGTGACCGGCAAGGATCGGCTGATGGACAAGGCGATCCTGGAGAAACTCAACGACCCGATCATTCACATCGTGCGAAATGCGGTCGACCACGGGATCGAGTCGCCGGAGGAACGGCGGCAGACGGACAAACCGGAAGAAGGGACAATCAGCGTCACCTGCAGCGCGGAGGGCGGCAACAT
>CAYTGY010000547.1:0-1215 GCA_964437265.1 uncultured Spirochaetaceae bacterium
ACCGCAACATGCGACCACTGTCCAACCGGCATCACCGACCGGGCAGTGACAAACCCGTACGCTCCTGTCGGACCCACAAGATAGAGGGTTAGCGTCCCCCCGGCATACTGAAGCGTGAACTTGCCATCCGCGGTTTGGCCGTCCGCGGCGGTCCACTTCGAAGCAATGTATTGCGTTCGAGCCGCCGCCGCAGGACGAACGTCGAGCGAGAGGGTGAAGCCATTGAGCGTGTTCAGCTCCTGCCTGGGTGAGATCGACAGGTACGTGCCATCGCCGTTCGAGTACAATGCAGAGTCCGGCAATCCGGTTGCATCCGGAACAAACGTCATTCCGTTGTTCACCAACCGGAAGTCACCAGCAGTGTCCACAAGATTGCCGTTGAGGAGAAACTCGAAGAGGAGCGATCTCGCGTCAATGCGTCCGGCACTGCCGAACGCTCCGGAAGAGACGGCCCTCCGTTCGATCTCGAGCGTGCCGTAGTCGGTCCGGATTCTGATGATTTCCGTGTCCATGAACACAATCGTCCCGCTGATTACGTCACCATTTGAGAGGTCAAGCCGGTCAGCGGCCAGGGGGACGGAGCTCATCACCACTGCAAGACCGACGAGAAACAGCGTGCGCATCACGTTCCCATAGTTTTCACGACGATGCGGAACGTACGGATCTCGAAGGGACCAAACTCAAGGCCGACACTCGTCTGATAGGACTCCGCGCCCGGTCGCGAAGCTCGGTCTTTCGTCGTCTTGAAGCGCAGGCGCTTCCCGCCTTCCTCAATAAGATTCGTCTCTTCCAGAGAATCCCACAACTCCCGGCCCAATAGGGAGATCCTCCGCCGGGCTCCACGCGTCTCATACAGGCGCACCACGATTGAATCGGTATCCTCCGCATGCTTCACGGTCTCCAGTTTGACGCCCTCGCCGTCGACGGCGAAATGGCTCACCTCCGGATCAGCGGGAAGCTTCGACACCGGCCAAAGAATACACTCCGCATTCATCTCGTGGGCTTGCTCTATCACATCCGCGTCATGGAACACCAACGGATGCGGATAGTAGGCGTAGGAGAATGAATGCCGCCCCACGTCTGCGTTGGGATCCGGATCCTTCGGGCTCCGAATCAGAGCAAGATCCATCACTCCGTCACGGACATAATGACCGTATTTGCTGTCATTCAGTTGTGCAAACCCATAGTCGGGCTGTGACATATCGACGAACCGAT
>CAYTGY010000547.1:1225-2129 GCA_964437265.1 uncultured Spirochaetaceae bacterium
CATGTGTAGGCCGAGAGACGATCCCAAACTGGATCTCGTACGTGGCATTCTCCGTCTGGATATCCGGTTCGGCCTGCACGCGCAGCACTTTGTGGGCCTCGCTCCACTCTACCTCGCACTCAGATCGTACCATGCGGCTCTCAGCCTCAAGAACCAGGCGCTGATAGACGGTGGAGCTCCCAATCTGGAACGCCTGTGCGATCACCACGCGCAGCGGCCCCTCCTCAAGGATCACTCGGTCAACAAGCTCCGCCTGGATCGGGGTGGTCTCCCGGTAGTAGTGACTAATGTCCCACGCGTCCCACGAGTACGGGTAGTCCTCCCACAGCAACAGGCAATTCGCGGGACCCCGCAACGTCTCTCGCCCGTGTTCTTTGTCGTAGATCGACGCTATGGTACCGTCTTCGGCCAGTCGCACGCATACGAGCCGGTTTTCCAGGCGATCGCGGGCAACCTCTGCAGGTTCAGCAGACAGTACTGTCCACCGTCTCTCTGTTGATGAACGTGAGCCGCTCCGCGGAGTTATCGGAAGCTCCGTCCCCTCGGGAGGCAAGCTCGGAGGGGGTGTTACAGCGTCAACTCGCCGCGAGTCGGCCATTTCCACGGTTGTGTATCCCATCGGAGGCACGGTGACCGGCACCAGATAGCCGTGCTCTGTAGACTGGGCCGGCAGCACAACTCCTCGCGAGTCGAGAAATGCTGGAGAAGAATCACCAGCCCAGGGGATCAGTACCAGCTCATCCCGTACCCAGCTTAGCGTATTGTAGACAACCGTCGCTGCGGGGGACGGAGCTGCCTTGCCGTGAATGGATGCGAGCGCGTTCCGCTTGAGCAACTCCAGGGTCTTCAGATTCTCCGTATTGAGCTGGTGCGCGTCCTCATAGACCTCCTTGATCGAGCTCCC
>CAYTGY010000548.1:0-2129 GCA_964437265.1 uncultured Spirochaetaceae bacterium
GCGCATCAATCCCGGTCATCCCCTTGATCTGGCCGGCCGCTGCTTTGGCATAGAGACCCTTGGGATCCCGCTCTCTGCATACGTCCAGCTCACACTTCACATACACCTCTACAAACCGCCCCTCCGGGACCAGCGACCGCGCAAACGCCCGGTCCTTTGCGTACGGAGAGATGAAGCTACACAGCACAATATGCCCCGCCTCAAAGAAGAGCTTTGCCACCTCCGCCACGCGACGGATGTTCTCCTCTCGGTCTTCCTCACTGAAGCCCAGGTCTCCACAGAGCCCGTGACGAACGTTGTCTCCATCCAACCGGATGACCTGTTTGCCTTCCTCAAAGAGCTGCTTCTCAAGGAGCTTGGCGATGGTCGACTTGCCGGACCCGGAGAGTCCGGTGAACCACACCACCATCCCCCCATGGCCGTTACGCCGCTCGCGGGCCTCGCGGTCAATCTCTCCGGTCTCCCAGACAACGTTGGGAGAGACCCGCGGCTTGCCTTGGGCTTCTTCCAGTTCCGCTTCTATGTCTGCGTATGACTTGGAGTCCGCACGGATCATACCGGCTGCAACCGTCCGGTTGGTCGCCGGATCAATGAGGATAAATCCGCCGTTTGCCCTGTTATCATGATAGGCGTCAAAGAACAGCGGCTGACCAGTGGTGATCTCCACCCTCCCAATCTCATTGAGCATGAGCGTGTCCGCGGACTCCCGGTGCAGCGTGTTCACGTCAATGCGATACAGCAAGTCATTCACGTACGCACGTACCAGCCGCGTACCGTGCTGGAGGAAGTAGTGCGTGGTCTTGGAAAGACCCTTGCTCTCATCCATCCAGCTGATGATCGCCTCAAGCCGGTTGTTCACCTTGGGGATGTTGTGTCGGCGCACCAACATCTCTCCCCGGCTGAGATCAATCTCATCCTCTAGGGTCAGCACTACCGCCTGTCGTTCAAACACCTCATCGAGCTCACCGGCGTGGGTATGGATCTCCTTGATCCGTGACTCGCGCATACTGGGAAGCGCGATCACCTCTTCTCCGGCCCTGATGGTGCCGCTGATCACCGTACCGGCGAATCCGCGGAAGTCCTGGTGCGGACGGATCACGTACTGCACCGGGAAGCGGAAGTCTACGAGGTTGCGATCAGCGCTGATGGTTATCGTCTCAAGGTGGTGGAGCACACATGGGCCTTCGTACCACGACATATTGGTGCTGCGGTTGACCACATTGTCACCAACCAGTGCGCTGATGGGAATGAACGTGATGTCATGGATATCCAGCTTGCTACTGAACTCCGTGTACTCGTCCACTATCTGGCCGAACACCTCTTCGGAGTAGTCCACCAAGTCCATCTTGTTGACCGCCACCACCACGTGTGGAATCCCCAACAGAGAGGCGATGAATCCGTGCCGCTTGCTCTGCGTGAGCACCCCGTTGCGCGCATCTATGAGGATGATCGCAAGATCCGCCGTGGAGGCGCCGGTAACCATGTTGCGGGTGTACTGTTCATGCCCAGGGGTGTCTGCGATGATGAACTTGCGCTTTGGGGTGGAGAAGTACCGGTACGCCACATCAATCGTGATCCCCTGCTCCCGCTCAGCGCGCAGACCATCGGTCAAAAGCGCAAGGTTGACGTCCTTTTCTCCGCGCAGCTCACTGGTGCGCTTCAGGCTGTCCAGCTGGTCCTGGAAGATCGCCTTGCTATCAAACAGCAACCGTCCTATGAGCGTGCTCTTCCCGTCATCTACGCTGCCGGCTGTGGTGAACCGAAGCAGGTCCTTCTTGAGGTACTCACTGGTGAGGGCGGAGAGCGCCTTGGGCCGCGCGGTGGGGTATGTTGTCTCTCTCATCAGAAGTAGCCCGCTTTCTTGCGGTCCTCCATAGCCGCTTCGCTGCGCCGGTCATCCGCGCGTCCTCCGCGTTCGGTGGTACGCGTGGTGGCAATCTCCGCCACAATCTGCTCAATGCTGTCCGCACGGCTTTCTGTTGCTCCGGTACAGGTCATGTCCCCAATAGTCCTGAACCGCACAAACCGCTCGTCTTTCACGTCATCTGGTTGCACCTGGACGTACGGGCCCGCTGCCAGGATCACTCCGTCCCGCAACACCACCTGCCGCGTATGGGAGAAGTACAGAC
>CAYTGY010000549.1:0-2127 GCA_964437265.1 uncultured Spirochaetaceae bacterium
CGTGGCTTGCGCGAGGACGAGCGGCAGCGTGATGGTAGCGCGGCGACCACGCTCCACGGCGAAGGACAACTCCTGATCCTCGTAGCCGGCGGACGCAAGTGATGCATGGTGCAGCCCCGGCGCGAGATAGAGATCTTCGTGTGGGGTGACCAATTCGCCGTCCACATAGAGAGATACTCGGGCAATGGCGCTGTCCTCGGGCGTAACTGTTCGCCCGTCAGGGCCCTGCAGGTGGACCTGGGCGACTCCCAGATCCTTGACGATACTGCGAACGGTCACAGAGTACTCGTTTTGGAGCGCGGCGTCCGGGAGTCCCTTCATTACCGGTTGAACGGAGAGGACAATCGGTTCGGGTGAGGGAATACGCGGCTCACTCACAACCGTTCCGGCCGCCGCCGGGATTGACGTTGTGGCGTCCAGGGGAATCTGGATGAAGCGACGACCGCTGCCGACTATTGGATCCTCAACCAGCATCCTGCCGGTGTACTCGGCGATTCCACGCTCGGCGGTTGAGGACCTGGCGTCAATGACGCGCAACACCAATGCTCCGTCCCCGCCGGCCACCCTGCGAATGGGTCGGAACTCAATCTCAACTGCCTGAATGAGGTCCACCTCACCGCTGAGCTCAATGGTGAGTAGGTCCGTGGGCTGGACAACTGATTCCGCGTACTCGTCCGGATCAGATGAGACCAACAGATGGGAAACTACCGGCCCACGCAGCGTATCGGCTGCCGCCAAAGACGAAAGAGCAATGAAGACCACGAGGAATAGGGGCTTTCTCATTGCGCTCCTCTGGGCAGCAGCTCCACGGGATTCCGCGGAGCGCCGTCTTGCCGGATCTCGAAGTGGAGATGTGGACCGGTGGACAGACCCGTAGATCCTACCCACCCTATAATCATACCGGATTCGACCGTCTGATTCAAGGAAACCGACGGAGACTGGAGATGGCCGTAGAACGTTTCAAAGCCGCCGGGATGGCTCAAGAGGACGTACTTGCCCATAACGTCGTCGGTTCCCAGGCGCACAACGGTCCCGGTTCTGGCGGCGCGGACCGGCGTGCCCGCCGGAGCGCCGTAGTCGACCCCGGCGTGCATGCCCCATGTCCCAGTGACGGGATGTATACGATTCCCGAACGGTGAAGTGATCCGCGCACCGAGTAGCGGATGCCGGAATAGTACCCCCAGGAACGCGCGACGTTCGTCGCTCAAGAAGTCGTCCCCGGGAAAGAAACGGTAGAGCTCGGTCCGTCCGTCGCGCTCCACGGCGGTCATGCCGCCGCCGGCGCCGGCGCGGAGATCGCTCATGAGGTGCTCCAGCTCGGTCTGAGGGGCAACCGGAAGAAAGACGCCGGGTACCGTCGGCACGAGCAGCTGTGAGCCCGGCGCAAGGGCGTCCGGTGAGCCCAGCCGGTTGATTGTTGCAAGCGCAGCGTAGGGGATGGAGAACCGGGCAGCAAGAGCGAACACCGTGTCTCCCGGTTGGACCGTATACGTGTACAGTGCGAGTGCCGGCGGGGGGCCGTCTCTGCTCAGGGCCCGGTATGCCGCGGCCACGTCGTGCTGGAGCCGGACAAACGTTGTATCACGGTTTGTCAGTAGCTCAATGTGAGGGTACTGTGCCCAGATTGACCCCGCGGCCAGCAGGAAACCGGCCAACAGGAGGACCGGATGGGGCCTACGTGCGGTGAACACGACTCCGACACGCAATGAAGAAGCCCACAAGGAACACCAAGAGTATGGTACCGACGATCGCCGGAATGAGCAGCTGGTTCCAGTAGAGCAGCGCGAGCGCATACACCGAGGCCGGTGCAATGAGCGTTGCACCAATCGTGCGTAGAGCTCGCAGTATGGTGCGACGGACTAATCCCGGGCCGTGGTGTCTGCGTATGACCGCCACGACTGCTGCCGTCAGAGACAGCCCGCCCAGGAGTATCAGGCTGAACACCGTGTATGCGGTTGTGTAGTTGGTTGCCAGGAGCCAGAGCGGCACCACGATAACTGATCCGGCAAGCGCCGCGAGCACCACCACGGTGGCGGATCCGGCAAGCAGGGCGAACAGCCTCCGCCAGCCGCGCAGCGATTCAAGCATAAGATCAGCGACGTTCACTGCGGGGCCCCCTCTCCAGAT
>CAYTGY010000550.1:0-2122 GCA_964437265.1 uncultured Spirochaetaceae bacterium
GCACGAGCAGTCTCAGACGGTCCAGGTTCACGGGCTTGGTGAGGAAGTCATAGGCCCCGTCCCGCATCGCCTGCACTGCACTCTCAATGGTGCCGTGACCGGTCAAGATGATCACCGGAAGACTCGGATACGCCTGCACAACACGACGCAGAAGCTCCTCTCCGGAAAGGCGGGGCATCTTCAGATCAGCGATCACCAGGTCAACGCCCTCGTGCTCAACCTGCTCAAGACCGGCTTGGCCGTCCGCGGCCAAAATCACATCGTACCCGTCCATCTCCAGGGCCTTTCCCAAGCCCTCGCGGATGTTCTTCTCGTCGTCAACCACCATCACGGTGAATCTCACGCGGTACCCCCCGTGTGATGTTGCTCCGACCAACTGATCAGATGCTGCTCCCCCTGTGGGATCGGCAGCAGAATAGTGAACGTTGTACCTATCCCCTCTCTGCTTTTCACCGTGATCTCACCGCCGTGCTCCTTGATGACCTTGTACACCAGCGTCAGGCCGATTCCGGACCCAAAATCTTTGGTGGTGAAGTACGGCTCAAAGATCTTCTCCACCAGATGACCGGGGATCCCCGTGCCGCTGTCGCATATCTCAAACACGGCGTCGTCA
Organism: uncultured Spirochaetaceae bacterium; assembly: GCA_964437265.1. Taxonomy (GTDB): domain Bacteria; phylum Spirochaetota; class Spirochaetia; order DSM-27196; family SLST01; genus CAYTGY01. The sequence goes on from CAYTGY010000550.1 coordinate 614, forward strand.
CCGTGCCGGCGGGTACCGACCGTCAGGGTACCGCCCTCCGGCATGGCGGAGATTGCATTTTTCACCATGTTCAGAACCGCCTGCTTGAGGTACTTCTCATCCAGGTTCAACAGCGGTAACGTGCGATCAAGCTTCTCAACCAGTTCGATATTCGCCTCTTCCAGCTCAAAGCGAACGAACTCCAGAAGCTCGTGCACAATCCCGTTGAGATCAGACTCAACCAGACTGGTGTCCATGGGGCGTACGGCAAACAGGAAGTCCACCACAATCCGATTTAGTCGGTCGACCTCTTCATTCACTACGTCGATGTAGCTCTGCATCTCTTTCGCATCGCCAGAAGGCGCTGAATTGCTCAGCGCCTTTTGGAGCAATTGCATGTGAATCCCAATGGATCCCAGCGGGTTCTTGATCTCGTGGGCAAGCCCGGCGGCAAGCGTCGTCAAACTCGCAAGACTCTCCGCACGCCGAAGCCGAGCTTCCCTGCTTCGCCGGTCCGTGGCGTCCTCAGCGCGAACCAGACTTCCCTGGATCCTGCCCTCGCGCACCAGCGGTGTAATGCTGATCTCAATAGTCCGAACACCTCCGGTTGACTCAAGCCCAAAGGGACGATCCACAATCGTCTCCTGGTTCAGCAACGTTGTCTTGACGAACGCGGCGATCTCTTCGTCGTCGATTGCCTCCCATATGGGCCGCTCGTAGGACTCCGTACCATTCAGAGGCAGCATACGTCCGGCGGCCTTATTGTAGAGGATCAGGTTGTGATCCACATCGGCGGTCATGACACCGTCATTCATGGAGTCAAGCACCACCTCAAGTCGCTCGTTCTCGTCAGCAAGGTGGTTGAGCACGGCATGGATCTGTTGCATGTCGAGCTTTGGGAGTTTGGCCAGCGCGCGCTCAATAAACTTCCTCACAGATACCGCCTCATGCGCTTCTCCGGGTTGCCACTTGACGCATTCCCGTATGGAGCGTCTCGAGCGCGGCCACAGGATCAATGTTGTAGCTCTCCACCCGCTCAAGGCTCTCCGCAATAAGGTTCCGCCAGCCATGTAGCCGGCGAACGGTCTCGCCGCTTTCACTATCAGTGCGGAGCTTCCGGTCCGCGCATGCCAAGAGCTCCTCCACGAGTCCCCGAAACGCGGCCACGCCTCCCACCTCTTTGGCGGCGGTACGGAACGCGTCAAGCTCGCTTGCCGGACTTGGGCGCCCCACGGAAGCCTGGCTGAGCAGCTCCTCAGCGAGTCCTCTCAGTTGTGCGCCGTGCTCACCCAAAAAGTAGTGTCGCAACGTCTTGTCCTTTGGTCCCGGTTCGCGAAAGATCGTCTCCATCACCGTGCGCGCCTCAGCTTCGGAACGCTCTTCAAAGGAAAACTGACGGACTCGAGACAGGATGGTCTCGATGACCGCGCCGCGTCGCCGAGAGGTCAGGATGAAGTGCACGCCGGCCGGCGGCTCCTCCAACGTCTTGAGCAACGCGTTCCGTGCCGAATCGTTGAGCAGGTCCACGTT
>CAYTGY010000551.1:0-2119 GCA_964437265.1 uncultured Spirochaetaceae bacterium
GCTATGTGGGTGATCGTCCAGAATAAAAATAGTACGGTAAATGAACTGGCCAGGCCGGATAGCATGTTAACAAACCAGGCAACTTTTTCTACATCATTGGGCAACGAGGAATTGGCGACCTTTGTAGGAGATCGTGGCGCGCTCTCGTATCTCGCCGCTCGCTATGGAGAACAGAGCGATCAGTATCGCGACGCGCTGCTGCGGGACTCAGACGCGCGTGCCTACCGAGCCGGCATTCTGGATCTGAAGGAGCAGCTTGAACGACTGTACCGTTCGGGACTTCCTGAGGCGGAGCTGTTGCGACAAAAGCAACAGACAATCACCTCGTTTCAGCGGAAATTCGACGACACCTACGAGAGTCGGTTTCACACCGATGCGTACCGGGGCTTCGCGGACATGCCCGTGAACAACGCGTATCTCGACCTCTTCTACCAGTACTCAGGGGAGCTCGATCTCTACAAGAGCCTGCTGGACCGGCTTGGCGGTGACCTCGCGAGTCTGATGAGATTCGTCGTCGGGCTCGAGGGGACAGACCCGAAAGCTGCCATCCGGCAGCACCTACTGGACACGCCGAGCGCTGCATCTGTAGACTGACCGGCACCATCAGCCCACCTGCCCAAGAGAGGAACAACAATGCAGAACCGACGGATCTATGAGCGACGCCTGGCGCAGTTTCGTGACCGAGTTGCCGAGCGACGGTATGGGGCACGTGCTCCGCTCAGCGCAATGTGTACGATAGACAAGAAGCAATCGATCCCGTTGGCGTCTCTGGAGGGACGGAGCTGGAAACCTATCACGGTGGGGCGCCGGTGGGGCGAGTTGTGGTCTTCCGCTTGGTTCCGCTTTGACGGTACCGTGCCGTCGGAGTTTGCCGGAACTGAGGTGCTTGCGCTGATTGACGTCGGCGGAGAGGGCTGTGTTTTTGTGGACGGAGTTCCGGTCCAAGGGTTGACGGACACCGGGCCCGATGGTGCGCGGCCGTCTCACGTCAAACGGCGCGTCCCCCTCTTTGCCCCCGCACAGGGGGGCGAACCGGTGCAGATCCTGGTTGAGGCGGCCGCGAACGCGCTCTTTGGCCGGCACGGCCATCGGGACTTTGCCCTGCGACAGGCAGAACTGGCGGTCTTCGACCGCGAGGCGTGGCAGTTCAGCATGGATGTGGACTTCCTGTTGCGGCTGGCGACCAATCTACCAGATGAGTCTCCGCGTTCTCAGAAGATCCTCGCGGCGCTCAACCGCACGGCGAACGTCTATGGGGACGGAGCTGGATTCGACGAGGCCCGCGCCATCGTCGCAGACGTACTGAGAAAGCGTGCCGACGCCAGCGCGCCCACCTGCTGGTCAGTTGGTCACGCGCACCTGGATCTGGGTTGGCTCTGGCCGGTTCGCGAGACGCGACGGAAGGCCGGGCGAACCTTTTCCACCGCGATCCGGCTTCTCTCCGAGTACCCCGACTACGTGTTCGGAGCATCCCAGCCTCAGGCGTACGAGTGGGTCAAGGCCGACTATCCCGAGCTCTACCAGAAGGTGAAGGAGGCCATTGCGGACGATCGCTGGGAGCCTCAAGGTGCGATGTGGGTGGAGCCGGACATGAACATTCCCTCCGGTGAGTCTCTGGTGCGTCAGTGTCTCTATGGAAAGCGATACTTCGAATCCGAGTTCGGTGTTGACGTGGACAATCTCTGGTTGCCCGACGTATTTGGCTACTCTGCGGCGTTGCCCCAGATACTGAAGAAATCCGGGGTCACCGTCTTCATGACTCAGAAGATCTCTTGGAACGAGACTAATCTATTCCCGCACCACACCTTCTACTGGCAAGGCATTGACGGCACACGAATACTCTCGCACTTCCTGCCGAGTAACAACTACAATCTTGAGAATACCCCTGATGAGTTGGTACGAACCACGAAGAACTTCTCGCAAATCGATGTGCAGGACGATTTCCTGAACCTGTTCGGTATTGGGGACGGAGGTGGCGGCCCGAGTCGCGGGCACATCGAGTACGCGCTGCGGGCCACCAACTGTGAAGGACTGCCCAAGGTCAAGCTCGCCGCTGCCCGAGATTTCTTCCGGAAGATGCGCAAGACCGATCCTGCGGAGCTGCCGCTGTGGGTCGGCG
>CAYTGY010000552.1:0-2108 GCA_964437265.1 uncultured Spirochaetaceae bacterium
GTAGTACTCCATAATACGATTGTAGCTCTGATTGAGCCGTTTTGTTACTTCAGTTGCCGCTCTCATCCGTTCTTGATCCACCGAGTGCCGGTCAGGATGGTAGGCAGCCATCAGCTTCTTATACGCTCGCTTAACTTCCGGCAGCGGAGCACCGGGGGGCAATTCGAGACTCCGATAGTCTTTGCGGAGCCACTCGGGCATCCCACTCGTGGCGGGACGGCGAGGCGGAGGCGAGGCGGTCTGCCGGCCTTCGTTGATGTACCCCTCCAACTCCGACCACGCGGCCTGCATATCAGGATCAACGAACCGCCCGGTATCTCCTGACGCATCATCGTCTTCATCCACCAGAGATCGTATCAGGGTTCCAAGTCGGTCAAAAATGTCCAACACTCCACCTCAATATCACCATTGTATACAAGCGATTACGGTGTGAGAAGCTCTGCGTGCAGTCGCCGCATCGCTTCGTCGGTGCGGTCCGAAGGGACGACAAGTGACAGATTGATATCCGACGACCCAAGCGAGATCATCCGAATGGAAATATCGCCAAGACACGCGATGGCCTGGGCGATGAACGGAGCGTGGGTGAACAAACCCCGTCCTACGAGGCACACAATTCCCTTTCGCTCCTCCACCGTGAGCCGTCCAAGCGGGTGCAACTCCTCCAAGATGCGCCGCGTGTCTGTGGCACCATCCACGGTCATGGAAACGGAGACCTCAGATGTTGCCACCAGGTCAACCGGAACGCGATGACGGTCAAAGACCGCAAAGAGTGCGGCAAGGAACCCATACGCGTTGAGCATTCGCGACGACTCCACGGTGATGAGGGTGACATCGCTCTTCCCGGACAGCGCTCGCAGACCCGTTCCCGGTGTTGACGCCTGGATCTGTGTTCCGGCTGTTTCAGGGCGAAGCGTGTTTTTGACCCACACAGGAATGGAACGCTCCACCGCCGGCAGTATGGTGTACGGGTGCACGACTTTCGCACCAAAGTAGGCGAGCTCTGCGGCTTCGTCGTAGCTGATGACGGGAATCGAACGCGCCTCCGGAATGATGCGCGGGTCCGCGGTCATGATGCCGTCAACATCGGTCCAGATCTGCACCTCTTCGGCGTCCAGCGCGGCGCCCAGCACGGTGGCGGAGAAATCCGACCCGCCGCGACCGAGCGTGGTGGTCACGCTGTTCTCCGTAGCCGCGATGAAGCCCTGCGTGACGACAAGCTTCCCTGGCTCAGGGCGAAGCGTTGCTCGGACCTGCGCGCGGGTCACCTCCATCTCCGGAGTCGCTGCGCCAAAGTGATCATTGGTGTGGATGAGCCTCCGGGCGTCCACCAGCTCAGTCGGGATCCGGCGCTCGCGAGCGCCGGCGGCTATGATCTCGGTTGCCAATCGCTCGCCAAATGAGAGCACTGCGTCGTGACTTCGCGGGCTGCACTCGCGAATGAGGTAGATGCCCTGCGTGAGGCTCTCAAGCTCGTTGATAAGCGCTTCCAGTGTCTCCAGGAGTTGATCGCGGTTTGCCCCGCTCGTAAGCGCGGTTGCAGCGCCGCGGTGCAGCTCGCGTAGTGAATCGATCCGACTAAACGCCGCACTCCGTTCGCCGGTCTGCGCGGCCGCCGCCGTGGCCACCAGCGCGTCGGTTGTCTTTCCCACTGCGGATGAGACCAGTACCGGGGCGCGCTCCAGTCGTGCGGAGGCGATCTCAAGAACCCGGCGTATGTGGTCTGCGTCGCGAACGCTCGAGCCGCCGAACTTCAGGACAATCATGCGTCAAGGTAGCCGAGTGCGTGGTAGGCTTCGGCGTTGAGGATTGCTGCGCCGGCGGCGCCCCGCACGGTGTTGTGTCCCAACACGACGAACTTCAGATCGCCCACCGGGCATCGGCGAAGGCGTCCCACGACTGCCGCCATGCCCGCCTGCTGCCAGATGTCCAGCAGCGGTTGGGGACGGTCGTGCTCATCCATCACCACAATTGGCGCGCGCGGGGCGGAGGGGAGGTTGCGTTGCTGCGGGAGGCCGGAGAATGCGCGCATCACCGCTGCGGCTTCGGTGGGATCGCAGGGTTGCTCCAGCCGTACGGAGACCGTCTCCAGGTGGCCGTCGATCACGGGA
>CAYTGY010000553.1:0-2105 GCA_964437265.1 uncultured Spirochaetaceae bacterium
TGAGTTCTCAACCGCCCACTCGCCGGGCGGCGTCAAAACGTGACCTTGATTGTGATGCGGTGGGTGGGCTCTCATGATAAGAGCGCGAAGACGGACTCCGGCAACGCTCTCGCCGCCGACGCCCAGATGACGGGATCCATCATCTCGCAACCACCTCGCCGCCTCTGCCACCACCACGGGTGGCCACTCGCTCACCGAGCGAATGACGAACTACGTCGTGTACAGACGACCGGTTTGGCCACGCAACAACCCAGAGGGTTGCACGATTCGCCTGTCTGACGCCACTCAAGAGCGGCGTCCTCAGTAGCCGAACACACGCTACGCAGCGTGCGGCCGGTCCGTTTTACCACCGATAATGGGCGAACGCCTTGTTGGCCTCCGCCATTCGGTGGGTATCTTCCTTCTTCTTGAATGCGGTGCCGGTCTGATTAAATGCGTCCAGTATCTCCGCCCCAAGCTTCTGGCTCATACTCCTGCCGCTACGTGCGCGGGAGGCAGCAATAAGCCAGCGCATCGCCAGCGCTTCTCTACGAGACTCACGAATCTCAACGGGAACCTGATAGGTCGACCCGCCGACTCGCCGTGATTTCACCTCTACGACCGGCTTGACATTCTCAAGCGCTTTGAGGAACACCTCAACCGCCGGCGTATCAGCCTTCTTCTCAACATCATCCATCGCCCCATAAAAGACGGCAAGACTGGTCGACTTCTTGCCGTGAAGCATCATGCGCTTGACGAACTTCGACACCACGACGTTTCCAAAACGAGGATCCGGCAGTGTCGGCTTGCGTGGTCCGATATGTCTGCGTGGCATCTACTCGCTCCTATGCTCGCGGCCGCTTGGTGCCGTACTTGCTACGTGCTTTGCGCCGATCTTCCACACCCAGCGTGTCCTTTGCACCACGAACAATGTGGTACCGGACACCAGGAAGGTCCTTGACGCGCCCACCCCGCAACAGCACAACAGAGTGCTCCTGCAGGTTGTGCCCGATCCCAGGGATATATGCCGTTACCTCAATGCCGTTCACCAGGCGAACCCTGGCCACCTTGCGGAGCGCCGAGTTCGGCTTCTTGGGCGTGATGGTCATCACTCGCGTGCAAACCCCGCGCTTCTGAGGGCATGACTGCAATGCTGGAGACTTTGTTTTCTTAGTCGCGCGCTTGCGCCCATTCCGAACCAACTGATTGATGGTTGGCATATTCCTAGACTACCCCTTACTTCGAAACTGTGAGCATTGAATCTACCAAGCCGGGTTGCGATTGTCAACCGGAAAGCCGCTAACTTTTGACAATAGAAGCGGCTACGGCTCAATCATCTCGGCTTCTTCCTTCGCCTCCTGCTCGGCAAGCTCGCGCTCCTTTGCGCGTTGTTCGAGGATCTGCTGCATGTGCGCGTCCAGATCGTCTGTCTGCTCGTCGAACAGCTTGATGTTCCGATAGTCTCTGATACCGGTCCCTGCAGGAATCAGATGGCCGATGATCACGTTCTCCTTCAATCCGCGCAACAAGTCGGTGGAGCCGGCGATGGCCGCGTTGGTCAGGACACGAGTGGTCTCCTGGAAACTCGCCGCGGAGAAGAAGCTGTCGATGTTGAGACTTGCTCTGGTAATGCCGAGCAGGAGCGGCCTGGCCACAGCGGGTTGGCCCCCCTCGCGCATCACCTTCCGATTCTCTTCATGGAAGCGGTACTTATCCACCTGCTGCCCGAAGATGAAGTGAGTATCCCCTACCTGGGTGATCTCAACCTTACGCATCATCTGCCGAACAATCACACCGATGTGCTTGTCGTTGATGTTGACGCCCTGGAGGCGATACACCTCCTGAACCTCGTTCACCAGGAACTGCTGCAGGGCATTCTCACCCAAGATGCTGAGGATATCGTGCGGATCGACATTGCCGTCGCAGAGCATCTCTCCCGCTTCCACGGGATCGCCTTCCCTGACCAGCAGGTGTTTTCCCATGGGCACCAGGTGTTTATACTCTTTGCCGAACTCGTCTACGACCACCAGAACTCGTTTACCTTTTACGATGGGGCGGAAATGAACCGTCCCGCTCACCTGAGCGAGCACTGCGGCGCTCTTCGGTCGACGTGACTCCAAGAGCTC
>CAYTGY010000554.1:0-2099 GCA_964437265.1 uncultured Spirochaetaceae bacterium
GAGCTCTATCAGCCGGCGCCGGCAACGTTACAGTGGTAGCGGTCAAGCGCATCCAGGAAGTTTGGTGTGAATACGCCGCGGTCGTTCTGCTGGATCTTTTCCAATGACCAGAAGCGGCCGTGGTCAATCTCCTCGTGGTTTGGGACAATCTCGCCGTCAAAGGTGCATTCAAACGTCGCCACGTACTCGCTCTCAAAGTCGTTGCGGTGGAGATACCGGTAGAGGAACCGCAACGGTACGCCGGTGATGCCCAACTCCTCCCGCATCTCACGCGCGGCGGCCTGCTCATAGGTCTCGCCGTAGTCTACATGGCCGCCTACTGAAGTATCCCATCGTGACGGCTGGACTATCCTGGTGGCGCTACGGAACTGGAGGTAGAGCTCTTCCCGGCTGTTCCACACCAGCACATGGGCAACCCGGTGGATGAGCCGTGGATCGCCATGGACCTGCTCCCGCGTTACGCTGCCCAGCTCCCGGTCATCCTGGTCCACCAAAACAAAACGCTCGGCTCCGTCGCCTCCCATTGCCTTACCGGCGGTCATGTTGCATCTGCTCACCAATGCGGGCGCCGGCCAGTGCCACCACGAACGCAATCACGCCGGCTACAATCATCCACAGGACATTGCCCGGCCGGGCCCGGGTGGCGTCGAAGACGGTGCCTCCAACGGCGACCACCACCGCGCCAATTGCCGGCTCGCGCAGGGTGACGCCCGGTGAGAGATACCCGGTCACCATGCCGCCAATCAAATACGTCACGGGTTTGACAATCACGAATAGCAGGAAGCCGAATCCAAGAGTGAGTATGCCGAATACCGTAAAGACAACGTTGAGTACAACCTGGACCACCACAAAAATGAGAATGCTGATCAGCATCCATTTCCATTGGATCGGTTCGCTCATGTCTTCCTCCTGATACAATGCTGAGTGCTATGGTCGTGCTACCACGACGTCTGCTGATTCTGCTGCATGGTGAGCATCCGTACGGTCCCCTGCAGTTCCTCAATCTTCTTCTTCTGTTCCGCAATCAAGCCAATCAAGCGCTCGGTGTCTTCTGCCTCCCCGGGAGCCGGTTGCGGTCCGCGTTGACGCGGAACCACCGCCGCAAAGTCATCTTCGGCCTCAATCTGCGCAAGGCCAAAGCTGTCTTCGTACTCCTCCAGATCCAGCGGCATCTCCGGGAACCGTTCGGAGTGAACCAGTTTCTGGGCTACTCGGTCAATCTCTCTCAGGATCAGCGACTCCTGTCCCACAATTGCCAGCGGGACGTTTTCCAGCACCGCCTCATGGACCGTCTGGTCGTAGTACAAGAGCCCAAGGCAGTTGATATCCAGCCCCAGATTAGTCTCAATCAATGAACGCAGGCTCTGGACAATCTCCATGTCGTCAGGCATGTCCGCCATACTGACCACAAGGCTTGGCTTGAGCAGCGCAATCTGCTCCCGAGCCTCTGCCGCGGCTTTCCGGCTCAGCTTGCCAATCTTCTCTAGTATGGTCGCAATGCTCGGTGTTGCGTTTGGCCGTGTCTCCTTCAGTACGCGTGCCAGATAGTCGGATACACGCTTCTGGCCGGAGAAGGTTTGCTGGAGCATCCGGAACACCGCGTTCTTCAAGAACCCGTACGCGTTGAGGATTGCCGGCGCCTGTGGCGTAGTCACAATGACTCCGGAGTTGGAGATGAGGAACAAGTCGATGGTATTGAAGTGGCTTCCGGAACCAAGGTCCATGAGCACGTAGTCCGCATCAATCTTGGCTATGTTGCTGATGATGCTGCGTTTCTGCGTGTGCGTCAGATTGGCCGTGCCGGCAACCAACACATCTCCCGGAATGAAACGGAGATTCGGGTAGGGCGTTCGCACCATCACATCGTCAAAGGTCAATTTCCTATCAGCTATGAAGTTACCAATACCCAGACTCTTGTTCTTGAGCCCAAGGTACGTGTGCAGGTTGGACCCGCCCAGGTCCAGGTCAATAAGCACGGTCTGCTGGCCAAACGATGCCAGGGAGATTCCCAGGTTTGCCACCAGCACGCTCTTCCCCACACCGCCCTTGCCGGAGGCGACCGGAAGGATCTTTCCGCGGGTGTTTTCATTGATGATCAT
>CAYTGY010000555.1:0-2097 GCA_964437265.1 uncultured Spirochaetaceae bacterium
TTGTTTCCGTTTAGCTCTCCGGTGAACGCTCGCTCGGTTCCCTTCTCTCGCAACACGTAGTACTCAAAGTCGCCGAGCAACTCGCGCCACCGCGCCTCCGTACGCTCAATGGGATAGCCAATCTCCTCGCGGTCACTGAAGATGCGCCGTGTTGCGGGATTGTAGTCCCAGGACCGCGGAACGGTTGTGGCGAGCTCTACAGCCTCCTCCACCGGTGCGTTGAGCACCGCTACTCCGGACGCTGACTGCGCCGGCTGTCCCTGAGCCTGCGCCTCAGCGGGGCCACGGCCGAACGCGAGGGTAATCGCCACGATAGCCACCGGGATGATGACCCCAATCGCAATTCTGACGGTTTTAGTCTTCATAGCACCAAGATACTGCTCTGTGCCGTGGAATTGTAGTGGCTCTACAGCACGAACAGGCCGTCGCGGATCAGGTCGACGGATGAACCGTCATGCCGATAGCCGGTGACCGAGACCTCCGGTGAACCGATCATGAAGTCGGTGTGAACGGTAGATACGTTCGCGCCCAGCGCCCGGTAGTCGGCCTCAGACAGCCCCGCCGCGCCACGAACGCACCCCGGGTAGGAGGAGCCCAGTGCGATATGCGACGACGCGTTTTCATCCAGCAGGATGTTGTGGAATACCAGGCCGCTCTGAGCCACCGGAGAGTCGGAGTCCACCAGCGCAACCTCCCCCAGCCGCCGTGCCCCCTCGTCGGTGGCGAAGTAGTGCTCCAACGTCTCCCTGCCGTCCTCGGCACCAAAGTTGATCACCTCGCCATCTTGGAACTCGAACCAGGCGCCGCGCACGGGTTTCTGAAGGACGATGACCGGTCGCGTGACCGCCGCCCGTCCCTCGGCCCGCCGGAGATCAGGAGAGGTGAACACCTCCTCAGTGGGCAGGTTCGGCATGAACCAGATGCCGTCTGGAGACGTCCCAGCGCCTCCATCCCAGAGCGATCCTTGCAGGAGCCCGACTCGGAGGTCCGTACCGGGGCCGCGGAAGTGCAACGTATCCAGCTCAAGCCGGTTGAGCGCGGTGCAGCGGCGCTGGAGCATCTCCGCATGGTCTCGCCAGGCGCCAACCGGATTGTCGTGGTCCAAGCGCAACAGTGGACGCATTGCATCCCACAACGCATCAACCGCGACGTCTCCCGCCTCTGTGCCCAGAACCTTTGCGGCCCACCGTGGCGAGGGGTAGGAGGCAACCAACCATCGAATCCGATCCGCCTGAACGGCGGCCTTGAACGGACGGTCTGCTTTTGCCACGGCTTGTAGCACTCGTCCGTTGCGCCCGGCATCAAGCGCGGAGAGAGCATCCGGATCGTCCGGGCTCTTGATGGAGATCAGCGCCCAGCCCTCATCCACGTAGTGCTTCTGGGTGATGGACCGGTCCGCGGGAACGTAGTCCAGGTATTCGGCCCGCGAGTGCATCACCCGGGCCTTGTGCGCGTTGAGGTGATCGGCCTCAATGCGCACGTACCGGGCGCCAAGCGCATAGGCAACTTCAGCAAGCACTCCGCCAAAAGGGAGGTTGACCGGATCCATGCGCACAAGGAGGTTCTGGCCCGCTTGCAGGTTCACCGCGCCAAGCAAGAGCTCCGCATATTGGTGCTGATCACGTGCATTCATTATAGTACACCCCTAGTTTCTCTCAATAACAGCCAATCACAAGAATTGCCTTTTGGCCATGCTATCTGTTACTATACGTCCGTCGAGGAATGTAGAAAAGAAGATACGGCGTTGAGGGGCGCCGGTCATGCAATGAAGGTGAGAGCGAATGAACAACAATGACATCGTCCCCGGATTCGACGAGGAGAAGGATGAGAGTCTTCGTATTAGGCTGCAGCGGCTGCAGAACGTGGACGGTTGTCTGGTACTGTATCTCAGCGGGTACATTGACACCTACAACTCAAACTTCTTCCAGAAACGCGTGAATCGGGCAATTGAGAGCGGTTTCATCCGACTGGTGTTCAACTGCGGCGGACTCAACTACGTGTCTTCCACGGGAATTGGCTCGTTCACCGCGTTTCTCAAGACGGTCCGGCCACGAGGCGGGGACGTTATTCTCCTGGAGATCCAGCCCAAGGTCTACG
>CAYTGY010000556.1:0-2094 GCA_964437265.1 uncultured Spirochaetaceae bacterium
CCACAGGACCAAGAACAACTTGCAACTGGTATCCAGCATGCTTGATCTGGAGGCTGACACACGCCTCAATCACCCCGACCACGCCTCGCTTGAGGCGGCAAAACAACGGATCAAGTCGCTGGCAACGGTTCATGACAAGCTGTACTTCTCGAGCCGCCCCGGGGAGATCGATCTATCCTCGTATCTTCTCGACTATGCGGAGGAGATAGGTTCCATTGCGCAGGTATTCAACGCGCACATTGATGCACAGGCCGACGGACCCGTTCTCATAGAGACCGACCGTGCTATCCGGCTGGCCGTGGTGGTCAACGAGCTGGTGATGAATGCAGTTGAGCACGCCGCCGGAGGAGAGACACTGGTGACGGTTGGGCTTGTAATCCGCAGCACCGCCCATGAGGCGGTGGTGACCATCTCCGATGACGGACCGGGCATGGACGTCGCGAACGACCGCGCCCAGTACGGTGTCTCGTTGGTGCGCCAGCTTGCCGGGCAATTGCAAGGAAGGGCCGATGTCACCAGTTCCGGCGGAACCAGGTGGGAGATCGCGGTGCCGCTTCACGCTGCTGCTGAGATGGCATCATAGAAGGGTGTCCGTGGAATCACTGATACTGCCTCCGGGGTACGCTCCGTTGTTGGACGCGGGACGAACCGAATGAGCTTCCGGCCGGAGCGCGGAATTCCGCTCTTGTAGCGACGGCTCACGAGCTTCATCTGCTGTGCCCGTGTGGTAGAATGCGCGGGTGAGACTGCGCGCACGACTGCTGATAGCCCAGGCCATAGTCCTGGTGAGTCTTCTCTCAACCATAGGGCTGTCTCTCTGGTCGCTTGGAGAGTACCGGCGTATTCAGCTCACCATTCAGACCGGCTCTGACCTCATTGCTGATGCGCGTCGGGTGCACGTGCTGATGAAGGATCTGCTGGTGGGGGTATTCACCCCCATGACCTATGGGCTCTTGAAGGACCTGGTCCATCTGGAGTCGTTCTCAAGCACGCGAAGGTTCTGGGCGGAGGAGGCGGCATCATTTCAGAACGCATTCCGCAGGTTCATGCAGTTGCCCCGGCTGCGGCGCATGGTAGCGCAGGATCCGCATCTGGAGTCGCAGTACCAGGTTGCCATCCGGCTGGGCGAGGAAGCGTTTTCAATGGTGCACTCGCTCCAGGCACGTCTCGCGGAGCTGGATCAGCGCGGCATCCTGGGAACTGAGGACCTCTACCAGCAGATCCAACGCAGCAATGAGCCGGCGATGATTGGTGTCTTCAATGAGGTGCGTGAGACCTCATTCTTTCTAGCAAATACCTTTGAGAGCTTCCTTCATCACTTCATTCGTTCGCTCCAGGAGCAGGCGGTGGTCCTCCAGCGTCGCGTTGCGGCAAGCTTTCTGGTGGTTGCCGCCAGCATGACCGTCCTGGGTTTGCTGTTCCCCTACGCCATCGCCGGCAGGATCATCGCGAGCGTGCACAGGATTGCGCACGCGCTGCGCGATGTAGCGCGCGGCGACTTCTCCGTGACGCTCACCCTCAACGGCGCCGATGAGTTTGGCTCATTGTCGCGTGACTTCAACTCGTTTGTGCATGATCTGCGTGGGAACGTTGAAGCTATGGTTGGGCTACAGCGCCGGCTGCAGGAGATTGCCGTCCACGAAGCGGATGTGGGTGCCGTACTCCAGGTGGTTACGGACACCCTGGTCTCCCAAGCCGCCGCCGAATGGGCCGCAGTGGTGGCAGAGAACGGGAGTGGCGCGGTGCTGTCGCACACCGGCGCCCTCCCTGCTGACGTTGTGCATGGCGCAGAGGCGGGGGCGTTCTCTCACCGGCAGATTGTCCCCTTTGAGATACCACAGCGTCTCCACGCGCATCTGGTTGTGGGCCGAGATCAGCGCGGTGAACCGTTCAACGACCTGCAGCGGACCGTTGTGCATGCATACGCGGAGTTTGCCGCGCTGGTGGTGGAGAATCACTATAGCTATGCCGAGCTGTTGGAGCGACGCAATGCTCAGTTCCAGGCGCTCGAGGCTCAGATTCGGCCGCACTTCCTCTACAACGTGCTGGGAAGCTTCATGGGCCTGAACCGAATGGGGGACCGCGAACGTCTGG
>CAYTGY010000557.1:0-2093 GCA_964437265.1 uncultured Spirochaetaceae bacterium
ATGAGGTCGTACGGTTCGCCCCAGTTGCCGTCCGGTGTGTGGCCCACGATCCAGCGGGTGCGTTCCGGGTCGCGCATGGTCTCTTGCACCAGTGCAGTTTTGAAGTAACCAGGGGCGATCCCGTTCACCTGTACGTTGAGCTCGCCAAGCTCGTCACAGAGCGACTTGGTCAGTCCTACCATGCCGTGCTTGGTTGCCGCGTATGCCGGAGACATCCGTCCACCGAGGAAGCTGTAGAGCGAGCAGACGTTGATAATCTTGCCGCTGCCTTGTTTGGTGTAGTGGCGGGCCACCTCCATCGACATCTCAAAGGCGGCGGTGAGGTTGACCGCCACCATGGGATCCCATTCGGTGCGGCCATACTCGGCAAGCGGCTTGTTCTTGCACACGCCCGCGCTGTTGACCAGGATATCTACCGAACCGAGTTCGTTCACGCAGTGATCGACCACCCGCCTTGGGGCCTGCTGCCTGGTGAGGTCGCTCTTTAGGTAGACGGCGCGCACATTCTCAGCCTCAATGCGCGCGGTGAACTCCGGTTCATCAGGCATCACCGTCGGGATGACAACGTTCGCCCCCGCTTTTGCGAGCGCGAGTGAGAACGCCTGCCCAAGCCCGGTGTTGCCTCCGGTAACAATCGCGTTCTTTCCTGCCAGCGAGAATGCATCCATCCCAAAGTCAAATATGGTCATCGCCTGCCCCCTTCGTTTCCGGCGGTTGTACGGCATGTGCCCTGTTCAATCCTGGCGATCAGCCGGGGAATGAGCTCGCGTGCATCGCCCTCCACCACTATATCCGCGCGCGCGCAGATCGGTGCGTTCCTGTTGGTGTTCACCGCGATCACATGCTCCGCGCTCTTGAGACCCACCACGTGCTGGATCGATCCGGAGATCCCCAGGGCCACGTACAGCCGCGGACTCACGGTCTTGCCGGACTGGCCGACCTGGATCTGCCGAGCGGCCCTGCCGCTGTCCACCACCTTCCTGCTTGCGCTCACCATCCCGCCCAGCGCTCGCGCCAGTGATTCGAGCTGGTCGAAGCACCGAAGCACACCACCTCCGCCTGACACCAGAACCTCACTCTCGCGGATGTCGCTCGAGTCGGAATGCTCGCGCCGTTCCAACAGCCGGATTCCTGAGGATTCGACCGTGCTGGGCTGAAAGCGCACGACCGACGCCGGCCCGGGATTCTGAGCGTGGTGTGAGAAGACTCCGCGCCGGACGGTCATCATCACCGGTGATCGCCTGGTTGTGACGCCGGCGAGCATCCTGCCGGAAAACGCCGGCCGCACCATCTCAACTTCACCGTCGCGATGCCGGATCCCGGTGACGTCCGCAACAAGCCCTACATGCAGCCGCATCGCCGCCCGTGGCGCGAGCATGCGACCGAACGCGGTTGCAGGAATCAGAATCGCGTCAAAGCCGTGCCGGCTCTGGAGCTCCTCGATGCAGTTCGTGACGTTGACCACGTTGTGCGGATCAAGTGAGCGCGCGTCTATGCGAATGACGGTGTCAAGCGCGTAGAGCGTCCGCTTGTCGGGCTCGCCGAACGACAGACCGTAAGACCTGCTCCCGCCGGGACCGTACATCTGCTCCATAGCACCCAGCAGCTCGCACGCCTCGCCACGAGCGTCCGGATCAAGGACGATCATGACCTTCTTCACGGCACGTACCCCTTCTCACGCAGAAACCGATACACGGTCTCTATGCCTTCATGGTCACAGCGCACAAAGACGGTGTCTTTGCGCTCAACCGAGCGGACCTGCGCGGTTACGACCTTCGTCGGCGACCCCGCGAGCCCAACCTCGCCCTCACTGAACCTTAGGCGGTCGTTGGTGATGATGCTGATCCGGTCTCGCACGTCTGAATCGATCTTCTCAACGGGGATGTACGGAAGCTTGAGCCGCGTTGAGTACTGCAGGCTGAGCACGGCGGGGGCGTCCACCGCATACCGGAGCATCTCGCCTTCTCCGTTGACCTCAACCACGGTTGAGCCTGAGATCAGGCCGTCGCGGTCAATCTGGGTGATATTGGAGAGCTGCGAAAGGCCCAGGGCCTCAGCAACTTGCGGCGGGAAATGCGCCGTCCCGCCGTCGA
>CAYTGY010000558.1:0-2091 GCA_964437265.1 uncultured Spirochaetaceae bacterium
TACCTGGTCACTCCTGTTTTCCGTGAGCTGGTCAATCTAGTTTACCGTTTCCACCCCCTCCCAGCTTTCGCGTGCGTGGCGTTCTTCGCCTGATATCGACTTGCGCCGCGAGGTAATCGGTGGAAAGCTTGCTTTCCGAGAAACACGCGAAACCGCCCCGGGCTGACTTTGTGTGAAACGCGTGAAGCCGCGCACAGCCGCACCCCACGAGAAACCCGCAAAGCCCCGTGTTATCTGCCATCCCTCCTGCCGAGACGCTCTCTGTGAGCGATACCGGCGGTGTCTATGCCTATGCATGCCGGAATCCGCTATACTGAAGGTATGGGTCAGGATCGCAAAGTAGCATCCATTCATGAGGATCTCGACATAGCGGTAGAGTACCTGCGGTCCATCGGCTGCACTGAGGTCTACGTCTTCGGGTCCGCTGCCCGAGGCGACGCCCGCGAGGACTCGGACCTGGACATCGCCGTTCGAGGTATATCAGCGGACAAGTTCTTCACCTTCTACGGTGAGCTCATGACGCGGCTTTCGCGACCGGTCGACCTCATCGACCTGGATCTCCAGCAGCGCTTCGGTGAGCAGTTGGTCGCAGGTGCGGATCTTCGACGCGTGTCTTGAGATGGACTCCCACGCCGTCGTTCGCAGTGAGATTGAGAATGTACGCCGCGAGTTAGGCTTCCTGACAACCTTGATCGCACAACGTAGCGACGAGCTGGACGGAACTGAGATTCGTGCATCGGCTCTCTCGCTGTCAACCCTGTACGGCGGGATCGAGAGGATCATGCTTGAAGCGATGAGGGACCGCTCCGGCGTGCGCCCGAAAGGGCTGAACTGGCATGCACAGTTGTTGGAGCACGCCAGATCGGCGTCACTGGTCTCGGAAGCAACTCTCGACGAGCTCAAAAGCTTTCTTGCGTTTCGACACTTCATCCGGCAGATAGAGGTCGGCTATCTCGGTTCGGGTCACGAGTGAGCAGGAATGGTAGATAACACGTAGGATTGAGACGACCCGAAGGGTCGATTCAATCCAAGGTTCAAGAAGCCCGGGCTGAAGAAGTTGTCTCTATTATAGGGCAATGCGTGGCGAAAGAGGGGCGAAACGGGCGTGCGGGGAGCCGACGACGATGCTGCTCCACTCGCTGAGCGCGGGCTTTGAGCGCACATCGCCAGAGGTAGCAAGAGCAACTACGACTGATAGACAATATGAAGAACCTCCCGCGGTTGCACTATCGTGGACTAGAGGGGACACCCTCATACCGCATACAACGCACAGGAGGCGGATATGGAAAGCATGGCGCATGTTGGGAAGGACGTCGACAAGGAGAAGATTGCGATCGCCGTGGTGAACGACTATGAGAGCGAGCCGCGATTACACCGGATCAAGACCGATCGGCGGGACGCGGTGAAACTGGCGAAACAGCGGTTGGTTCATTTCCTCCTTCGACACGAGATTCGCTGCGAGGATGCAAAGAACTGGAGCGCGACGTATTGAGCGTGGCTGCGAGCGTTCAAGGGCATTGGCGCGTTGACGGCGCTGTCGTTCATCGTTGAGATCGGTGACGTTCGCCGGTTCGCCCGGGCGGAGCAGTTCATGGCGTTCCTCGGCCTAGTTCCTTCAGAGTGTTCACGTGGAGGACGACGTCGGCTTGGTAGCATCACGAAAACCGGTAACGGCCTGTTGCGGAGACTGCTGGTGAAAGCGGCGTGGCATGCACGATATTACAACGCGCACGGGAAAACGCTGTTACGGGACCGTGCATTGGTATCACCGGAGATAGCGGCATACACGGATCGAGCGGGGAAACGGCTGAATAGAAAATACTGGCGGCTTCTGCACGCGAAACGTCCACCACAGGTCGCCGCCACGGCGGTTGCTCGTCAACGTGCGGGATTCATCTGGGGCGCAATGGTGGGACACACGACGTGAACGGTGAGCGATTCAACGGGGCAATTGAGTAGGAGATAAAACGGATGGGCGGAGCCGGGCGGTACATCACGGTACGGAGAATCCTTGGTATCAACCTTCGTGGCGACCAGATGGCTTATCCACGCTGATAGAGAGAGGCAAGCTCTGAGACGATTCCATTGGTC
>CAYTGY010000559.1:0-2088 GCA_964437265.1 uncultured Spirochaetaceae bacterium
AGACCAGATGGCGGTCCACGTGCCGCTTACGCAGGCTGCTCAGATTGAGTGCTGGACGCTGATGCTCTCATCCCGGAATCTGCTGAACCCCGCGAACGGAAGACCGATTGTGTTTCCCAGTCAGGACATGGTCCTTGGTATCAACTACCTAACGCGGGAACGTCCTGGTGCCAAGGGCGAAGGTAAGTTCTTCTCGTCACCCGAAGAGGTGCTCCTTTCGCTGGAAGCCAAGGGCGTTGAGTACGAAGCCCTGGTGAAGGTCCAGTACCACGGAGAATTGGTTGAGATAACCCCCGGCCGTATCATCTTCAACATGGAGATGCCGGAAGAAGTCGGGATTGTGAATCAAGCGCTTGGGGATAAGGAACTGCGGACGCTGATTTCCAAGGTCTACGCGGATCATGGGCCGCACACCACCGTGAAGATGCTTGACGCGGTCAAGGATCTTGGGTTCCGGTACGCAACGCTCTTTGGTGCGACGATTGGCATTGATGACATCCTGGTACCGCCGGAGAAGGTAGAGATGATCAGCTCTGCCAATAACGAAGTCAGCGCAATTCAGAACCAGTACCTGCAGGGCCACATTACCAACGAAGAACGCTACAACCGCGTTGTCGAGGTGTGGAGCAAGACCAACGAAGACCTGACGAACGTCATGATGAACGAGTTGAAGAACGACAACGCGGGCTTCAACCCGGTCTACATGATGGCGAACTCGGGAGCCCGCGGTAGCCGGAGTCAGATTCGGCAGCTTGCCGGAATGCGCGGCCTTATGGCCAAGCCATCGGGCGATATCATCGAACTGCCAATCCGGAGCAACTTCAAAGAAGGTCTGTCGGTAATCGAGTTTTTCATCTCCACAAACGGCGCACGAAAGGGACTTGCGGACACCGCGCTCAAGACGGCGGACGCCGGGTACCTGACGCGGCGGCTCGTGGATATTGCCCAGGACGTGATCGTGACGGAGAGCGACTGCGGCACGATCAACGGTATAGAGATGGTCGCGCTCAAGGACGGTGAGGAGGTTGTTGAGCGACTCTCCGACCGGATCGCGGGCCGATTCACGCTGGAACGGGTCAAGCACCCCATCACCGGCGACATTATTGTTGACGTAAACGAAGAGATCACCGATGAAAAGGCGCTGTTGATCGAGTCTGCCGGCATTGAGACGGTACGAATCCGCACGGTGCTGACATGTGAGGCCAAGCACGGCGTGTGTATGCGCTGCTACGGCCGGAACCTTGCGAACAACCGGCCGGTGGACATCGGCGAAGCGGTCGGGATCGTGGCCGCGCAGAGTATCGGTCAACCCGGTACACAGCTTACCATGCGGACCTTCCACATTGGTGGCGCCGCCACAAAGACCAGCGAGGAGAGTCGCGTCTACTTGCGGCACCCGGTGATGGTGCGCAACGTGGTTGGAAACGTTGTCGAGCTGGGAAGCGGTGCTCGGCTATTCACCCGGAAAGGGTACGTGCTGGTGGCGCGGCTGTTGAACTCGCTCGATGTGGAGAAGAAGGATAAGCTGCTGGTGTCCGATGGCGAGAAGATCGCTAAGGGGCAGGAGCTGATCAAGCGCGGGAAGGACACCATCACGGCTGGCGAGAGCGCCTATGTTGTGCTTCCTGAGGATCAAGAGAAGATGTTTCTGATTGCCCAGGACCAGAAGGTAGAGATCAGAAACGGCGCGGAGCTGATGGTGCATGAAGGACAGATCCTACCGGCGGAAGAGCCCATCGCAACCTTTGACCCGTTCAGCGAGCCAATCGTCTGTGAGTTTGACGGTACGGCTGTCTTCAAAGACATCGTGCAGGGTACCACGCTGAGTGAGGAGATAAACGAGGACACCGGCAACGTTGAGAAGAAGATCACCGAGTTTACGCTTGAGAGTCTACAGCCACGAATAGTCATTGAGGCGGCGGACGGCGAGGAGTTGGCGACGTACTACCTGCCGGGCTCGGCATACCTGAATATCGACAACGGGGAGAAGGTTACCGCCGGTCGCGTACTGGCGAAGCTGCTCAAAGAGAGTGTCAAGACGCGCGACATCACGGGTGGTTTGCCGCGGGTCGGGGAGCTCTTTGAGGC
>CAYTGY010000560.1:0-2072 GCA_964437265.1 uncultured Spirochaetaceae bacterium
CCGACAGGACAATGGTTCGCCGATGCGTCAGCGCCTTTGACACAAAGCCGGAGGTCAGCAGGCCGGTCACGAATCCTATGGACCCGCTCAGGAAGAACGAAGACGCCCTGTCATACCCGATTCCCAATCCGTCCGATATCCGCAAGAGCAGCGGAGACAGCAAGAGCCGAGGGATCATCACAAAGACAACCATGTACATGAGAAAGAGCACGGACGGCACGGACGGCGCGAATCTATCTGTGTTGGCCATCACTCACTACACTGGTGCGGCGCGAGCGTAGAACGCGTCCAGATCTTCAAGGGTGGTCTCCCCCAGGTCCTCCACTACCAGATCCGCCCCGCGGTCACGCAGGCCCTGACGGTCACCATTGCGTGCGACCCCCAGCACCACGCCGAAGCCGCCGGCACGTCCGGCCGCAACCCCGGCGTACGCATCCTCCACCACCAGTGAAGCCGCAGGATCGATTCCCACGCGCTCGGCGGCGGTGACAAAGATGTCCGGCGCCGGCTTTCCCTTGAGACCCAACTCCCGGCTGGTGTTACCGTCCACAACCGCCTGAAACCGATCAATCAGGCCGGTTGTTTCCAGCACAAAGGAGCAATTGCGGCTGGAGCTGGCAACCGCTACCGGATTCCCTCGCGCGCGAAACGCATCCACCAGTGCTAGTGTGGTTTGGTACACCTGCACGCCGCCTTGTTCAACCAGTTCGCGAAACCGCTGGTTCTTCCGGTTCCCCACCCCACAGACGGTACGTGTGGTAGGCGGATCGTCTACGGAACCGTACGGCAGTGAGATCTCCCGAGCCGCCAGAAAGTCCGCGACGCCGTCAAACCGCGGCTTGCCGTCCACATATGGTACGTAGTCAGCGTCATGCGTGAACGCGACGAATGACGGCCCGTGGAGCTCTTCTATAAGCTCATCAAACGTGGCCTTCCAGGCGGCAAAGTGCACCTGAACCGTTTCCGTGATCACGCCGTCCAGGTCCAGCACGGCGCCCGTTAGTTGGGTCTGACTCATGCACAACAGAGTACCACGCGGAACCGCACCGCGAAAACCGCGCCGAACCGGACGCCGCCGGATGATGGCGGCCGTGACCTCACGGCCTTGACCACCTCACCGGCGCACGGGATACTCGGTGAGATGAGTGGGTACGTCCAGGCAATTGCCCAGACCGTCCAGAAGACCGGTCACGCGGATCCGCTGCTGGGAGATGACGCAGAGGTCTCCGTCTCCCGGCTGGTACGGGGTATCAACGTGGTCAACAAACTACCCCTCGGCGGCGGTCACCCGTGAGAACCGTGTTCCCTCCGGCGGCGGTGCTGTGGATACTGGTATCCGGGGCCCTCTTCGCGGACGGTATCATGATATCCGTTGACACCGGGAACACTACGACGGAGGCGGTTGCGGTCCCTGAGACGGATCAACGTGGCTTCATCTACTGGGACGCGGAGAGCGGCCTGCAACGGCTGGTGCTGGAGGTGCGTACCGCCGCGTTCTCCGGTGACTCGGTCTGGCTCATACCCATTCCCCACCAACCCACGGATGCGCAAGGGTTCCTTGACGGCAGCGTTGAAGAACGCCCGGCTGACGGCCTGGACGCGCTTTTCGCCGCCACCGAGCCGGAGGTGAACGTGGTGGCTCACCAGGTCACGTTCGAGTTCCACGGGCCCGGCATGGGGTTCGCGTGCGCCGCTGCCGCTCCGGGAGACCCAACGGAACTGGGGGCAACTACAGAGGAGGTAGCGCCGCCGAGCCCCTGGGGAGAACGTTCCACGGAAAGCTACAACCTCTCACTCTATGTGGGTTCCTCGTTTGATGAGTTCCTCTCACTCCTGGCGTCTGAGATTGGCGGCGCGCCGGGAGAGCGGGTGGCAGACCTGGTAGCGGCTCAACAGACGAACCTGAGCGGGTACTTTGGAACCGCGGCCGGGGTGGCAGGGGACGGAGAGCCGGGACCGTTCAGTATGCTGGTGGCGCGTGGGAAGCGAACCAGAGAGACCGCCGTTACCTCTGTCCTTCAGATCGATTTTCCCACTGAGGCGCCATTCTTCGCGCTTACCGTCTCACGTGG
>CAYTGY010000561.1:0-2064 GCA_964437265.1 uncultured Spirochaetaceae bacterium
CCCAAGGACGGACACGCCACCATTCCCCACTACCTCAAGGCGAGCATCGTGACCCCGGATGACTGGAGGCAGGTGAAGGACGAGCGGTTTCGCAGAGATGATCCGGCGCGCACGGTTGACGTTGCGGCGCTGCGGAAGCGGCATCCGCCGGAGCGCGACTATCCGCTGGGCGTTGACTGTGGCTCCATGATGGGAAAGATCCGGGACATGCTCACCTTTGAAGGAATGGCGTATGCAGTCTACGACTACCCGGAGATGGTGGAGGATATGGTGGAGAC
Source organism: uncultured Spirochaetaceae bacterium (assembly GCA_964437265.1). Taxonomy (GTDB): domain Bacteria; phylum Spirochaetota; class Spirochaetia; order DSM-27196; family SLST01; genus CAYTGY01. Next base: position 279 of record CAYTGY010000561.1, read on the forward strand.
CGCCTGTGTGCTGGTGGAAGACCAGCTGGATCAGGTTCTTGGCCGGATCGACTTTGACTACGCTTCCGGTTGGGAGGACATGGCGTTCAAGACCGGTCCCATCGTCTCAATGGACTTCTTCACCAGCGTGGTGGTTCCCCGCTACCAACGCATTGGGAAGAAGCTTGCTGATGCCGGCATGGATATCTGGTACACCGACTGTGACGGAGACGTCCGGTTCTTTGTTCCCGGCATGATGAGCGCGGGGCTCAACACCATGTTTCCCTGGGAGGTGAACAGCTCAGGCCATCCGGCGGAGGCGCTCGAGCGGTTTGGAAGCGAGCTTCGAATCATGGGCGGTGTTGACAAGCTGGTGCTGGGAGCCGGCCGCGATGCAATCCGCGAGTACATGGAGACCCTCGGGCCGCTGGTGGAGCGCGGCGGATTCATCCCGTTCTGCGACCATCGATGTCCCCCCAATGTGCCGGAAGAAGATTACCTTTTTTATCTGGATCTGAAACAGTCGATGTTCGGCCTGTAGACTGCTGCCGAAATTGTGGAAACTCACCACACTGCTGTTTGGCCGGCTCGTGCTTGTCCGGCGGACCACCTGTGCTACACTCACGTGTATGACACCGCGCGAACGTTGGCACGCCGTACTGGATCACACCACGCCGGATCGCGTCCCCACCGACTACTGGGGCACTGAGGAGATTACCACCAACCTGCTGCGAGAGCTGAAGCTCAACGGAACGGAGGAGCTCTGGTCCACATTGCACATAGACAAGGTACGCCACGTCAGGCCGCAGTATGTCGGTCCAACGCGTCCAGAGGGTGTGGACGCCTTTGGGGTACGCCACCGCAGCGTGACCCATGCAGGTGGGGCCGGCGAATATGCGGAGGCGGCTGACCACCCGCTTTCTGAGATGGAGACGGTTGAGGACATCGAGGAGCGCTACCAATGGCCCCGGCCGGAGTGGTGGGACTTCTCTACCATCCGCAAACAGGTTGACGCCGTCGGCGACTATCCGCGCCAGGGCGGCGGTTCGGAGCCGTTTCTCACCTACTGTAACCTGCGTGGGATGGAACAGGCGTACATGGATCTGGCGCTCAACCCGGAGCTGGTGCACCACTGTCTTGGGAGGCTCTACGACCTTGCCTATGAGACCACGCGGAGGTTGCTCGAGGCCGCCGGGCCGCGGAATATCGACCTGATCTATGTGGCGGAGGACATGGGCAGCCAATCGAGCCTGCTCTTCAGTCCTGCGCAGATCGAGGAGTTCTTTGTGCCCGGATTCAGCCGGATGACCGGCCTTGGTCATGAGGCCGGCGCACGGGTGTTTCACCATTCAGACGGCTCAGTTCGCCGGATCATCCCGCGGATGGTCGATCTGGGGATTGACGTGCTCAATCCCATCCAGTGGCGCTGCGAGGGGATTGACCGCGCGGAGCTCAAGTCCACATTTGGTGACCGGTTGGTCTTTCACGGCGCCATGGACAATCAGGAGACATTGCCGTTCGGTACACCGGCGCAGGTTGCTGATGAGGTACGCGAGAATCTCCGGCTGCTGGGGCAGGACGGTGGCTACGTGCTTGCTCCGTGCCACAATCTTCAATCGATTACTCCGGTAGAGAACGTTATAGCCTTGTACAACACTGTCCACGCTGAGGGGCGGTACTGAGATGCCGGTTGCCAAACGGCCGTATGCTCGCGCCACGGAGTTCGAGCGCGTGGTACAATTCCTGCGCGATCACCATTTGCCGCAGAACACGGATCGGTCGCTATAGCGACCGATCCGTGTTCTGC
>CAYTGY010000562.1:0-2062 GCA_964437265.1 uncultured Spirochaetaceae bacterium
ATTGCCGAAGAGTACGGGGGTCAGTGCAAGCTCCGCTTTGATGACACCAATCCTACGCGCGAAGACGAGGAGTTTGTGAGAGGCATCATGAATGATGTCCAGTGGCTGGGATACCAGTGGGAGGCGGTGGTCTACGCCTCCGACTACTACCAGCAGCTCTATGAGTGGGCGGTCAGGCTGATCAGAGACGGGAAGGCGTACGTGGATTCGCTCTCTAGGGAGGAGATCAGCCGGTACCGCGGAACGCCGACCGAGCCGGGGAAGAACAGTCCCTATCGTGACCGGTCGGCGGAAGAGAATCTCGATCTCTTTGAGCGGATGAAAGCCGGCGAGTACCCGCATGGAACGCATGTGCTCCGTGCCAAGATCGATATGGCACACGCCAATCTCTTCATGCGGGACCCGGTCATGTACCGGATCATGCACGCCACGCACCATCGCACCGGCGATCAGTGGTGTATCTATCCCACCTACGATTGGGCGCACGGCCAGAGCGACTCCATAGAGCGCGTCACCCACTCCATCTGTGGTCTGGAGTTCGAGAACCATCGTCCCCTATACGACTGGTTTCTGGATCAGCTGGGCGTCTGGCATCCGCAGCAGATTGAGTATGCCAATTTCAACATGACACACACCGTCCTCTCCAAACGGAAGCTTCGGCTGTTGGTGGAGGGGGGCCACGTCAACGGCTGGGACGACCCACGGATGCCAACGCTATGCGGATTGCGGCGTCGCGGATACACCCCCGGCAGCGTTCGAGAGTTGATGGCCAGGGTCGGCGTCTCCAAGACGGAGAGTATGATTGACAGCGGCCTGTTGGACTTCTGTGTTCGTGAGGAGTTGAACAAGACTGCGTTTCGCGTCATGGCGGTGCTTGATCCAATCAAGGTCGTCATCACCAACTACCCGGAAGACATCACGGAGGATCTGCCCGCGGATAACAATCCGGAGGATCCCCAGGGAGGCGAGCGAACGGTCCCGTTCGGCAGGGAGATCTACATTGAGCGCTCGGATTTCGCTGAGGACCCACCGCCAAAGTTTTTCCGTCTGGCGCCTGGGCGCGAGGTTCGGCTGAAGCACGCCTACTACATCACCTGCACAGAGGTGGTCAAGGACCACGCGGGTGAGATCACCGAGCTTCGGTGCACCTATGACCCGGAGAGCCGCGGCGGAGAGACCCCTGATGGGCGCAAGGTGAAGGGAACGCTGCACTGGGTGAGCGCGGAGAAGGGAGTCAGCGCTGAGGTCCGGCTCATCGGACCGCTGTTCTCCAGAGAGAACATGGTGGACCTGGGCGAGGAGGATGACTTCCGAGCCTTTCTTGCGGATGACTCCATGACGGTGGTTTCCAACGCGGTGGTGGAGCCAAGCCTGTGTGGCGCGGCCGACGGATCGCGCTACCAGTTCCTTCGCCAGGGGTATTTTTGCGTGGACCCGGACGCCACAGCCGAGCGGCCGGTGTTCAACCGCATCACCGGGCTCAGGGACACGTGGGCGAAAGTCAAGAACAAGAGCGGGGGCGGTTCGTGAGTGCTTCCGGCGAACGCCGGGCAGCGGCGGAGCGCGCGCTACGAGAGCGGATTCTGGTCCTGGACGGCGCCATGGGAACCATGATCCAGCGTATGGGGGCGCAGGAGGCCGACTTCCGCGGCGAGCGGCTTGCAGAGGCTGAGCGGGCATTGCGTTCCCACGCGGAGCTGTTCACCGTGCCGCGTAAGGTCGGCGTGCTCCCCGGAGATACTCCTCTGGCGGGCAACAACGAGCTCCTGTCGCTCGGAAGGCCTGACCTCATCTATGAGATCCACACCCGAATGCTCCGCGCCGGCGCTGACTTCGTGGAGACCAACACCTTCAACGGTACCGCGATCAGTCAGAGCGACTACCATACTGACCGGTTGGTCTATGAGATCAACGTTCAGTCGGCCCGCATTGCGCGGGCCGCCGCGGATGATGTGACCGCTGAACAGCCGAACCGACCGCGTCTGGTGATTGGCGTGCTGGGGCCGACGAATCGGACACTGTCAATCTCCCCTGATGTGAATGATCCCGGCCTCAGGAGCGT
>CAYTGY010000563.1:0-2051 GCA_964437265.1 uncultured Spirochaetaceae bacterium
TGGAAACGGTAAACTAGATTGACCAGCTCACGGAAAACAGGAGTGACCAGGTAGCAGAAAAAGAAAGCCCTCCTGTAAAGTCGCTATAGGAGAAAAACTCAGCGACAAGGAGGGCACCACAAGGTGGTAAGCGTGAGTGTGTACGAGGATATCCAACGCTGCAAGCGGTCTGGGAAAGACAAATCGACGGCGGCTCGTGAGCTGCGGCTTGCGCGTGGAACGGTACGGAAGTTCTGGACGATCAGTGAACGCGAGTATGAGGAGTACCGACGTCGGAGGCTGACAAGACGGCATCGGTTTGAGGCGTACCGAGATGAGATCATCACGATTGTGGAGCTCAACGCCGCCGACGGACAGACGGTGCACGGCTCGAGCATCTACGACGTGCTGGAGGAGCGCCATGGGGTGCTGCCCGGCAGTGAGCGTACGCTGCGGAACTATGTGCGCATCCTGCGGGAGACCGGAGCGATCGACACAACAAGAGCTCGGCGCGTACGGCGTCCGCAGGAGGACCCGCAGGCCGGTGAGCAGTTGCAGATCGACTTCGGTGAGCAGTCTCTTGGTGGGGGCAGAAGAGCGTACATCTATGCGGCGGTGCTTGCATACAGTCGGACTCGATATGTTGCGGTGCAGGATCACCCGTTTCGCACCGTGGAGGTCATTCGCCATACGCTGAACGCGTTTCGCTACATCGGTGGACGGCCGCGGACGCTGGTCATCGATCAGGACCGGTTGATGACGGTCAGCGAGAACGGCGGAGAGATTCGCCACACCGCGGAGTTCGAGCACTTCATAGCAGAGCAGGATCTGCACGTGTGGCTGTGTCGCAAGGCCGATCCGCAGAGCAAGGGCAAGGTGGAGAACCTGGTGAAATTCGTGAAGACGAGCTTCTTCTCAGCACGGCAGTTTGAGTCGGTCGAGGAGATTCACGAGCCGCTAGCGGCGTGGTTGACGCGGAGGGCCAACGGGAAGATCCATCAGGCCACCGGTCGCATTCCGGCGGTAGTGCTGGAGCGCGAGGAACGGGTGGCACTCCGGGCGGTGAAGCAGAGCATCTACGATCAGCGGTCTACCGAGCAACCGGACACGCGCAAGGCCGATGCGAAGGGGTTGATCTCTTATCAGGGTAACCGCTATTCGGTACCAGGTGAGTACGCTGAGAGCACCGTGGCGGTACGAAGCGACCGGACGCATCTGCGCATCCATGACGTGGAGACCGGTAGCGAGATCGCCGTCCACCGGCTGCCAGAGCACAAAGGGGCCACCTTCGTGCTGGAACAGCACCGCCTGCCGCCTGGATACGGCGCAAATGATGCGTATGGCGAGCTGCGTGCACGAAATGAGGATACCGTGTGGCAACGGTTCCTCAGGGAGAACCGGGCGAAGTATGCGCGGTACTGGAAGGATCAGACGGGTATCCTGCGCCGATTCCTGGACACTGAACCGGACCTGCACATACTCGCCGAGGCGGCCTCATTCTGCTGTGAAGCCGGCAGTGTGGGCGCCGGAGACCTCAAGTACGCCTATGAGCACCTTTGGGAGTCTCGCGACGGCGACCTGCCGCCGCTGCTCGAACACGCTCGCCCGATTGTCGCAGCACGAACCGCCGGGTCTCCACAGGTGGCCAAGCGGCGGCTTCGCTACTACTCGAGCATCGTGTGCTTGGTTGCCGGAGGTGGCGCATGAGCTCGTTCGTCGACACGAAGGCGCTGTTGGAGTCGTTGAAGCTCAAGGGAGCGGCGAAGAAACTTGACGGGCTGCTTGAGACCGCACAGAGCGAAGAGCTGTCCTTCTCAGCGTTCCTACACCGAACGCTTGAAGCTGAGCTCACCGATCGCAGTGAGCGACGGCTGAAACGAAACCTAACCGCCGCTCACCTGCCGGTGGAGAAGCGCGTAGAAGACTTCCAGTTCGATCGGGTTACCGGGATCGGGAAGACCGACATAACAAACCTCTTGGACTTCAGGTGGATCGATATGCACGAGAACCTGGTGTTCCTCGGCCCTCCCGGTATCGGAAATTATGTGAAGTCTTCACTTATGCGAACTCGC
>CAYTGY010000564.1:0-2043 GCA_964437265.1 uncultured Spirochaetaceae bacterium
GTGCTCTCCACATGCCGCGCAGAGGCCGAAGTGTCCCGTCTCAAGTCGGCCAATCGCCGCCTGAACGCGATCCAGTCTGCGCCGGTCGTGCAGCAGAAGCGCCGCGAGCGCACGCTCTGCATTCCGGATTGTGGCCTCATCAGTCTCTTCTGTTCGGTCCCCTGAGACCAGCTCGTCGTACTCCTGGCGTTGGTCATTGATTGACCCCAGAAGCTCCTGCTCCAGCGCGGCGAGTCGTTTCCGAAAGGACTTCTTCACGGTTGCCGTCATGCCAAACTCCGCAAGGAACATACGGTGCCGCAACCGGTGGACCCATAGCCCGGTTGGGCTATCCGGTGGTCAACCGGCTTTTCACGAAGTAGCACGCAATCAGGAACTCCATCCGTTCAACGCCCTCGTCACGAGTCCCGCGCTCCAGCCGGGATGTCTGCTCGACGAACCAGTACCAGACCGCTAGACGCGGATCCCGCTCGTAGGTGGCGCGAAGAACATCCAGCCACGGCTCCTCCGGAAGACCTGCCCGTGTTGCCAGGATCCGGCGGACGCCGTTCTGGAGCGTCGCGAGCGCGCTACGGTAGTTCATCTCCGTCACATGGCGCGACACGGCTCCAAGCTCGTCCTCTATCCCCGGCACCACTCGCGGAAGGCCTTTGATCGCCTCCTGGATCAGACGACGCCGGCGTGTTGTCTGCTGATCAGCGTTGCCGGTGACGTGCCGGTAGAACTCTCCCGGCCGGCCCAACACATTCGCCAGCGCAATCGCCAGCTGCGAGCGAAGGACCGGATTCGCCGTCCGGTGGAGCCGCGGGACAATCTCCCACGCCGCCTCGAATCCGCCCAAACGCGACAATGCGGTGGCGCTCCCCGCGGCTACGCGGTCTGAGCGGTCACCACGCAGCAGATCGACCAAGAGACGTACCGAGTCATCGCCGCCGATCTCACCCATCGCAACCGCACACGCTTCGCGAAGCTCGTCTGAACCGCCGTCCATGGCGTCTATCAAGAACGGAAGCGCCCGGCGGTCACCAATGCGCCCAAGCGCCCGCGCGGCGGCTACGCGGTTGGTGGCATCCGGATCAAGGAGCACATCGATGAGCGCATCGCGGGCCTCGAGCGAACGGAGCCGCCCCAGTGCGCGGACCGCCTCCTCGCGCACATCCGCGTCCGGATCACCAAGCCGGTCGATCACGTGCTCCACCGCAAGATCGTCGCTGGCCGAATCAATTGCCCGCAGCGTTCGGACCGCCCGCTCAGAGTCATCCGCGCGCGCAAGGACACCGATGTTGAGAAATGTCTTGAATATCCCCGGCGATGCAACTCGACTAAACACGTAGCTCAGCGGTCGCACCGGGCCTTCATCGATTCGGGCTAGAACCAGCAGGCTGAGTCCCACCAGGAGGAGCGAGCTGAGCACCACGGTGTGGAACCCCATGAGCTCGGTTCCCAGCACCTGGAACGAGGACCCCCGCAGCCGGTCATCCAGCCGGCCGCCGACCAGCGACCCGCCGGCTGAGATGGACCCAATAATGGTCCAGTACCATGCGATATACGTGAGGCGGTCGCGCGACGGCGTAAGGCTGAGCATGAGCTGGTTGATGCCGTCCCAGAATGCCGGCGCAAGCAGGCCGCCGACCAGCGCGATCATGGGCAGCACCACGGTGTAGTTGCTTGGGCGCAGGACAATGTAGCCAATCCAGCTGAGCGTGAAGAGCAGACCGATCATGACCGCCGGTTTTCTCCCAAACCGGTCCATGATAGTGCCCCAGGCCGGAGAGACGGCAATCCACGTGAGCTGAGAAATGACAAACATGATGCCGAGCCACGTGGCTGGGGCGCCGATTGCGGTGGGGTCCGTGATGTAGGGGGCGAAGAACGGCGCGGCGATGTTGATGGCAAAGAGCACCAGCCCGGTGGCCAGCGAGAATCGCCGGAAGTTGCGGTTGCCCAGCGGTTTGGTGAACCATCCGGCCGAGGCTGACTCCACGTCAGGTGATGCCCCAGGTGTCCCCGCCGGCTGCCGTGGTGTGCGTGACGGCTCGGGAA
>CAYTGY010000565.1:0-2041 GCA_964437265.1 uncultured Spirochaetaceae bacterium
ATCTCAGCCAATCCGACCTTGGTTCGCCACGTGGACTTCTGCCGGGCGCTCCACAATGCATCGCTCATCTTGTTCCCCTTGAACGCAATCGCATTCTCTCGATCAGCATACCGATCTGTCTCTGCCGGAGTCAATTGGACAAACCATGACAGCGAATTCCGCATCTGATACAGTAGTACCCGTGAGCACACAACTGCTGGAACATTTCAACCGCGTACGCGAGCGCATTGAGCTCGTTGCCGCCGCGGCAGGCCGAACCGCGGAGGAGATTGTCATGATGGCCGTCACCAAGACGCATCCGGTGGAGGTTGTGGCGGACGCGCTGGACGCCGGGATCCGTGTCTTGGGAGAGAACAGAGTCCAGGAAGCGGTCTCGAAGTACGAGCAGTTGCGACAACTGCGACCGGATGCGGACTATGAGTTGCACCTGATTGGACACCTGCAGCGCAACAAGGCCCGGCAGGTACCGGAGCACTTCCCGTGGGTTGACTCCATTGACAGCGTGGAGACCGCTCATGCGATTGCCCGTCACCTTCCGGAGGGAGCGACGGTCCACCTGCTCTTGCAGCTAAACTCCTCCGGTGAGCAATCAAAATCGGGCTTCGCGGAGACTGCTGAGTTGATTGAGGCGGCAGAGCAGATACGTCGGATACCCGGCCTTGATATTCGAGGGGTCATGACGATTGGGCCCTTCACCACGGACACCGGAGCAATTTCCCGGGCGTTCTCGCGGACCCGGGATGCATTTGAACGCCTTCGCACCCACGTGCCTACGGCGACCATACTCTCAATGGGAATGAGTGACGACTTCCAGATTGCCATACAGGAAGGCGCGACCATGATCAGACTTGGGACCGTTCTCTTTGGCGGGAGGAACACGTGAGCACCACCACCGTACGTATCATCGGCTCAATACTGCTGGTCATCACCGCCGGATGTATCACGGCAACCGCGCAGGAGGACGAGCGGGAACCTGAGCCGTACCACCCGGAGGAGTTTTCGGAGTGGGCACTGGCGCTACGCCGCGGTGAGATTGTCGCGTTCGGCAGCTTTCCTATCACACTTTTGGCCACGCGCCTGCTGTACGGCCTTGGCAGGTTCGTCCTCAAGAGCATTCAGGCCGGAGAGATCGATGCCCGCTATGCACCGCTCTTTTTTGCGGCGCCGGGTGCCCCTGATCCTTCTCGCGGAGAACAGATTGTTGTGCTCTCCGTCTCCTTCAGTCTCTCAGTAGGTGTGGCGGTGGCGGATTTCCTGCTGGGCAGGCGTGAGGATTCGGATGCCGACCGCCTCCGGTAGGGCGGGTCCTGAGGACCAGGGGCTCCGCGTTGACCGGTTCATCAGCGAGCGCCTGCAGGTGGTCACCCGGAGCCAACTCGCTGCCCGGGTTGAGCAGGTCGCCGTCAATGGAAACGAGGTCAAACTCTCCCGCACACTCCGTATTGGCGATCTGGTGCACGTTACCTACAGGTTGCCGCAGCCGACCGCGGTGAAGCCGGAGAAGATCGATCTTGCAATCATCTTTGAGAATAGCGACGTCATAGTGGTGAACAAGCCCGCCGGTATGGTTGTTCACCCTGCGGCCGGAAACCACAGCGGCACGTTGGTCCAAGGACTGTTGCATCACGTCTCCGCGCTTGGTACTGCATTCGCCCACGAGCAGACACGTCCCGGGATCGTACATCGGCTTGACAAGGACACCTCGGGAGTGATCATCGCAGCCAAGAACCCTGAGGCCCATCACTTCTTGGCGGAACAGTTCCGCACGCGGGCCACAGAGAAAGTCTATCTTGCCGTAGTGAAGGGCCGCCCACGGCCGGCCGCCGGCACACTCCGGGGGTACATCCGGAGAGATCCAACTAACCGGAAGCGCTTTGCATTCAGCAACACCACGGGCAAGCCGGCGGAGACCCACTACCAAGTGCTTCGAACCGCCGGGCCATACTCGCTGGTGCGCCTCACCCCAAAAACGGGCCGGACCCACCAACTGCGGGTACATATGGCGCACGTGGGATCTCCCATCGTGGGCGATGCGCTCTAC
>CAYTGY010000566.1:0-2038 GCA_964437265.1 uncultured Spirochaetaceae bacterium
ATGAGACCAGAGCAATCGGCTGAGGCTATGTATTGAACTTGGAGAATCCCGCCGCGGGAGACGCGGGACTCTACTTTGTGTCGGCCGGCTTGCCTGTTCTGATTCGTGCGCCGCTGGATCTATCGAGCATGGTGCTCTACTTCGTTCATGACGGACTCGAAAGACGCATCCGTGACTTCAGCAAACCCGGGCTGAACCTCTACAACGACATAGATGTCGACGAATCGGGAAACGTCTTCGTTGCACGATCCGGCGCATGGGGTCTACGGACGGACGGCGAGTGGGCGTACCGTGTCGACATGTACGATCCGGAGCTGAATCCGGTTGCCGTGCTAATCGTGGAGAATCACCCCAGTCGCATCTCAGCGGACAACGGCCGTCTCCTGGTCGGATCGCTTGCCACGCCCAATGGTGAGTGGATGCTTCAGTGCTACGAGTACCGTCATGCGAGTTGGTGAGACCATACGGCCATGAGGAGTTGCACACAGCGCTGGTCCGCACGGTTGATGCTGACTATTCCGGCGAAACCTGCCACCCGGGACGGGCATAGTGGGTGTGCGCGGTTACTCTCGGTCGTATTCTCTTTCGACCTGCTGGAGCTGTTCAAGCGATTCCAGGTATGTTCTCAGTGTGGGAACGTTATTGGTCGCAATCAGCCAGACACGTTGAGCGAGAATCTCGCCGTAGTCGTGTGTGAGTTTGTTCCGAAGTCCTACGATCCTACTCCATTCGATCGAAGATAGGGATGCCTGGACAGGACTCGAGACGTGATTGGCAGCTTCGCCGAGCGTCTGCAGTTGTCGCTCCGTGGCGTACCTTCTCATCTTGTCTCGTTCGAACTGCTCGTATGTGGTCGATGACGTGAACTCCACGACATCCCGACAGCATTGAAGCATGTCCAGAAGATAGGAGAGATCGCGAGCATCAAGCTGCATAGAGCGGCTGCTTGGTTGAGAGGATTTCGTGACGTCTAATCGGATTCTTCAGCGAGGCCGGCTCGACGATGTCCACCGGGCGTCCGAACAACTGGGCCAACTGTTGTTCCAGGTCGATGAGGTCGAACAGAGAAATCGTTGACTCTGGGGTAAAGGTAACGAGCAGGTCGATGTCGCTATCGTCTGTGATGTCGCCACGGACGGAAGAGCCAAAGATCGAGATTTCCGCGACCGAGTACGCCTGAGCGATAGCGGTGAGCTGCTCAGCGTCCACCTTGATTCCGTTATCCTGAAGCCTCTGCACGGCATCCATAACTTCAGTGTACCCAGGCGCGGCAGAACGGGCAATCGGGCGAGAGTCGTCGAGCGCGCTCGGAACACGCAGACCACCCGCACTACCTCTGACGACCGGCGATTCATCGCCAATCTCTGGTCAGCCCACGGAATCCATTATCGGCAGGATTCTCAACTCACGGAACGTCTCGCTGGAAACGACGTCCGGTTCTATCCGCGTCCGGGCGTACGGTGATCCGCGGTACTGGTGTGCACGCGGCGCGCGGCTTACGCCGAGCGGTCTTCGGCTGTCTCTATACGCTCATTTGAAATACTTCCAATAGAGATATTAGTTGTTGACATCTATCCCCCCCTCGGTAGTATCGTAGGCGAGGGATCGAGGGAGATGAGTAGCGAGACACGGCGGTTCGTCCAGACCGCCGCAGCCGCGATGGCGCTGGTGGACGCCGACGGTTCGCTTGTTGCCTGGAGTCCGCCGTTCGCGCGACTCTGCCGGAAGGCTCCGCGCACCGGTGATCCGGTGGCGCCGGCGCTCGCGGTGCCCGCGCTCACCATCTCCCAATCTGGATGCCACGAGTGTGTGGATTCCGGCCACACAACACGCGTGTTGACGGTTCCGGTCACCGGTTCCAGCGAAGACTCCCATCGTCTGCTCATCGTTGAACGCGTTGTGTCAGACTCTGAATCCTCGCCACTGACCTGCCGGAATCTGGACGTGTTGCGATTGGTCATCATGGGGCTGACCAACAAAGAGATCGCCCAACATCTCAACGTCAGTATCTCTGCTGTGAAGAAGCATCTGAAGCGGT
>CAYTGY010000567.1:0-2025 GCA_964437265.1 uncultured Spirochaetaceae bacterium
GGAACTCGAACGACTCCGTTTGCATCTCAACCACGAAGAGTAGCCCGCCAAATGTGATCTGTCCACGGATTCTCCGATTCACTTCCAGGTGCGACTTGGGCTACACTTTCCTTTAGCAAGAGGCACTCAGTGGCAACAAACATGGTCTGGTACGCAGCATACGGCTCCAACCTCAACCGTGACCGGTTCCTGGAGTACATCAGGGGCGGCACATCTCAATTCAACGGCCGGTTGTACCCCGGATGCCGGAACAAGCAGGAGCCGATTCGGGACCGCGGAATCGCAATCAACCGGGACCTGTACTTCGCAAAGAACTCCGTTCCCTGGGCGGGCGGGGTAGCATTCCTGCGTCCGGACGCAGGCTCGGGGAACGCCATTGGGCGCGCGTATTTGATCACGGCGGACCAGTTTTTGGACGTGGCGGCACAGGAGAACGGCCGCAAACCGGGAGACCCCGGACTGGCATTCGACTACCGGTACGCGGAGAGCCACGATGAGTGCTACCTGAATCCACGGGATCCCGCCAAACCGGCAACGGTAGCCCGGCAACTCTGGTACGGTCGCGTGTTGCGTATAGGAATACAGGAGAGCTGGCCGGTGGTTACCCTCACCGGCGAGTGGGAGGGCTATGCGCCGCCCTCTGCGCCAAGCAGACAGTACGTGGCGACAATCGTTGCGGGGATGAACCAGGTCAGCAAGCTGCCCCGGAGGGCGGTGCTGGACTACCTGGCGAACCGTCCGGGAATCAAGGACCGGATCAGCCGTACGCTGCTGGAGCGGTGGCTGTAGGATATTCAGACTGCTGCCGAAATTGTGGAAACGGTGATTTGACCGTCGGCAGCCGAAAACCGCAGCACCCCGCCACCTACGCCAACAGGTGCCGCGGGAGGCACCGCGGCGGCAGTGCTACCGATCGCGCCGTGGTCTCCCCCTGCTTGTCCACACTCACCTTCGGTGGGTTGGCGTGCCCGTGCTGCCAGATCCGCTCGATCCAGGTATCGTTGCGCCTGCGGTGCCCGTACAGGTGCCGGTGCGTCGGGTGTGTTCTCCGCAGTTCGTGCGGATCTGGCAATCGACGTAGTTGACCGGAAACAGCGGGTTGGCCGGTGTGCGCGGAACGCGTGAGCTGATCTATTCGGTTCCACAATTTCGGCAGCAGTTCCTAAGGTATTGACTCGGCTGCTTTGAGTACCTACTATAAAAACCTCAATTGGGGGGTGTAGCTCAGTTGGCTAGAGTACTTGAATGGCATTCAAGGGGTCACGGGTTCGAATCCCGTCACCTCCAATCCCGTTGATGTTGTATGTCGGTGTCTTCAGGAGATGACCAGAACAGTATGTTCTCCGGTGATATTGACCCCGAGGTCGCGGACCTAATTGGGGTCGGTGATGAAGACGGCGACGATACGCCGGGATTCACTGACCTTTTTGGTGGTACGCAGGAGGAAGACCAGTCCGGCGCCGGTCCGGCGCAGCTGGATACCGCGGTCAAGACCTTTGAGCGCCCCACTGAGTTCGAAGAAGAACCCAAGCCGGTCTTCCAAGACAAAGCCTTCTACAAGAAAGCACTGACGGGAGAGGGCGAAGCCTCCAAGCGAGTGCACGCCATTCTAGGCGCGTTCTTGAACGCGCAGGATCCGCAGGATCGGTCAATGCACCGCGGGCGCCTGATCCCGGCGTATTGGGAGCTGTTCCGCGGCATCACCTCGCGGATTCCGGGGTCATTGACTGAGGAGAAGCGTGCACTGCTGCGCTTTGGCTACTTGCTGCCCACGGTGGTATCACCGGAGCAACGGTCCATGCTGAGCCGCGTGATCCTCAAGAACACCACCGGGGAACCAATCTACTACGTGGATGAGTGGCTGACGGAAGTCGCAACGGGCCGCATCACCGCATCCGCCACAGATGAGACCAAGCCCAGCAAGCGCAACGAGCCCGGTAAGGTCAATGCCATGCTCGAGCGCGCGCGCGGCAAGTTTGATGCCCAGCTGACCGTAGTGCGGAACACCGTCCATGAGATTGAGTC
>CAYTGY010000568.1:0-2020 GCA_964437265.1 uncultured Spirochaetaceae bacterium
AGTTGGAGCTCCATATCGAGGCGCTTGACGACGTGGACAATGCGAGCGTCACCATTGCGTTTCCGAAGGACGAGATCTTTGCAGAGGAGCAGGAGCCGGTGACCGTCAGCGCCATCATCAGCCCCCGGCCGCGAAGTGACATTCGCGAGAACCGGCACAAGGTGGAAGGTCTTGAACGACTGATCCAGTTTGCCATTGAGGGCTTGGATCCGGAGAACATAACCATTACGGACACCTCCGGCGTGGTGCTCAACGACTTCGAGAACCTCTCCGACTTTGACCGCCTGGCTCAGACCGAGCGCGAGATGGAACTGCAGAACACGGAGGCGGAGCGGATCCGTAAGGCCATCCTGGACGGGCTGGCAGGGATCCTGAGCAAGGACCGTGTGCGAATCCCCCGACTTGATGTGTCAATCGACTGGAGCATCGAGACGATCCGTGAGAACGAGATCTACCCGATTACCGTGCGCGAGGACAACCCGCGGACGCCGCTGGACGAGACCGAGACCGAGCTCTCAGTGCCAGTCTCCACTGAGAGCACTGAGGAGACGTTCAGGGGCACCGGCATCAATCCGGAGGGGCCGCCGGGTGTGGAGGGGCAGACGCCTCCGGCATTCCAGGACCTCCAGGACACCGTGGGCGAGTGGAGCAACACCACGCGAACTATCAACAATGAAGTGAACCGCCGGGAACGGACTCAAGAGACCCGCCCCAATGTGGGTCGACGGACGGTGGGTATCGCGATCGACGGGATCTGGAGAAAGGTGTACGCGGAAGACGGGACACTCGATATCAGGCCGGACGGTAGCATCAACCGTGAGTACATCGAACCGACCCCGCAGCTGCTCGATTCCATAGAAAACATTGTTCGCGATGCCATGGGTTTCAACGCAACCCGTGGCGATTCGGTTACCGTGGAGCATGTGCAGTTTGACCGCTCGGCGCAGCATGAGGCAGAGAACGCGGCGGCGCGCCGACAGCGACAAATACAACAGATCGTTCTATACTCTCTGATAGGTATAGCGGTCCTGCTGGTCGCGTTCATCGCGTTCCGGCTGATCTCCCGCGAGGTGGAGCGACGGCGCAGGCTCCGCGAAGAGGAACTTGCCCGCCAGCATCAGGCCATGCGCGAAGCCGCGTTGCGCAGCGCGGAGGACGAGGGAACCGACGTGGAGATGTCCGTGGAAGAGCGGGCACGGCTGGAGATGCAAGAGAATGCCATCAATATGGCGCGCGAGCATCCTGAGGATGTTGCCCAGCTGATCCGCACTTGGCTGATGGAGGAGTAGTATGGCGAAGGCAGGCAGAGCGAGCGCCGCCTCAACAGCAACAACCGGCGGCAAAAAGGGAAGCACCCACCGTAAGGAGCTTACCGGGCGGCAAAAGGCCGCGGTCTTTCTGGTGACGGTGGGAAGTGAGATCTCCAGTGAGATCTTCAAGCACCTCCGTGAAGACGAGATAGAGGCGCTCACCTTTGAGATTGCACGCCTGGAAACCGTCGACTCCGAAGAGCGCGACCGAGTCCTGATGGAGTTCCAGGAGCTGATGATGGCTCAGGACTTCATCACCACCGGCGGTATTGAGTACGCGCGGGAGCTTCTGGAGAAGAGTCTGGGGAGCCAGAAGGCGGTTGACATCATCAACCGGCTCACCTCCAGCCTCCAGGTCAGGCCCTTTGACTTTGTCCGGCGCACCGATCCAATGCACCTGCTGAACTTCATCCAGCAAGAGCACCCTCAGACGATTGCGCTTATTCTGGCGTACCTCGAGCCGCAGAAGGCGAGCGTGATTCTTTCTTCGTTGCCGCATGAGATTCAGAGCGACGTTGCCAAGCGGATCGCGACCATGGACCGAACCTCACCGGAGACGCTGCGGGAAGTAGAGCGAGTGCTTGAGAAGAAGCTGTCGACGCTCTCGAGCGAAGACTACACCTCCGCCGGCGGTGTGGAGAGCATTGTGGAGATCCTCAACCTGGTTGACCGTTCCACGGAGAAGACGATTGTGGAGAGCCTTGAAGAGG
>CAYTGY010000569.1:0-2005 GCA_964437265.1 uncultured Spirochaetaceae bacterium
GCGGCGGAGGAGTTCATGGAGCGGCATCCGAACGTCACGGTGAACTACGAGGTCGTTCCCAGCGGCGGCGCTCAGAGCTACAACGAGAAAATTCTGACGGACATCGCCGCCGGAACACCCGCGGATGTATTCATGATTGATATGGGACAACTTCCTAAGTTCACCGGCGAGGACGCACTGCTGAACCTGATGCCGTACTTGCGTCGCTCCACCGTTCCCGGGGGATCGCTCGCCGCGTTCAATGAGCACATCATCGACATCTGGTCCACATCGCCGAACTACCTTGCAGCGATTCCACACGACAACACCATGATCGTGATGTTCTACAACAAGACACTCTTCGATGAGGCCGGTGTTGAGTATCCCGACTCACTTGACTGGACGTGGGAAGAATATGCAGAGAAGGCGCGGCAGCTTACCATGGACATCGACGGTGACGGCAAGGTGGACCAGTGGGGCACGCACTTCATGAACTGGTTGCCGGGGTTTATCCCATTCATCTGGATGAACGGCGGTGATGTTATCTCTCCCGACGGCAAACAGGTGTTGGGGTATCTCAACAGCCCGGAGACGGCTGAGGCAATCGAGTTCCTCGCCGATCTGCGTCGCGAAGGCCTTTCCCCGAGTACGGAAGCGATTGATGCGTTCGGCGGCACCTGGGGCGTCTTCTCTAGCGGAAAGATCGGCATGTGGTTCAACGGGACCTGGATGAGCTTCGGGTTCCAGGACGCCGGTCTTTACGAAGACATCGGCGTGGCCATGCTGCCTCATCCTGCCGGAAAGGAGCCTGCAACGGTCACCTACGGGACGGGCTTCGGCGTGCCCGTGAATGCTGAACAGAAGGACCTTGCCGCGGAGCTGGCAATCTACCTGGGAGTGTTTACCGCCCCCATCAACGCGCAGGCCGGCGGCACAATCCCGGCTCTGGAGTCGGCCCGTCAGGAGATCCCGGATTTTATCGCTGCCTTTGCAGCGGAGAACTTCAGCTACGCGCTGCCGACATTGGGGCTTCGCACCCGGTTCTGGAAACCGCTCATAGAGACGGAGGTCACCAATGCTGTTGAGGCAGTGTTGCTCGGGGGTGAGGATATTGAGGATGCTCTCACCGAAGCCGCTGCAAACATTGAGGCCGGGATGACCGAATAGGGCCACTATCCAAGCCCGCAAACCGGACGATTGCCCCTTCGGGGGCAATCGTCCCCTTCAGGGAGGATTGTGGGTTCACTCTTGTTGGTTGGCCACACTGAGGTTCTGAGGAGACATCGTTGAGTATAGCAACCAAGCGAATCTTGGCCGCCGCAATGCCGGTGGTGCTCGCTGCGGTCGCCTTTGTTGTTGGCGACGCGATAGTTGTACACAAATACTTGGGTGCCGTACAGGAAGAGCTGGTGCAATCCACCCGCTCACTTCGGGGTACCGTGCTCAATGTTCGTGCGGATATGCAACGGCGGATCAAGGCCGCTGCGAACGCGCTCTCTTCTTCTCCTACCTTGGGACCCGAAGCAGTCCGGTCTGCCTTGGCCAAGCACGACTTGGGTTCGGCTCGTGGTTGGGTGATCAGCACGTATGACGGGGCGGTGATCGCCGAATCAGGAGAGACGCTCGGCGGACAGTTGGGTACGCGGTCGGACATCTTGTTTGATGTCTCGCGAGAGATCGGCGGTGGATCCGATCTGGCGGTTGATGCAGCAGGCGTCTACATCAAGGCCTACGGCGCCGTCGGCGGGAACGGATCGTCGGTTGAAGGCGCTTCGGCGACCGACGCCGCGACCGACCTATTCTTGGGCGTCGTAGTCCCTGCAGAACCGGTGATCGCTGCGGCAGCATCCGATCTTCTCAGTGCGGGAGTCGGCTATGCGTTCTACGCCCCGGGAGAGAGCCGATTCGGCAACACCGGTTTCACCGATGCGTCGCTGCAACGGGAGTCACGGTTCTTCGATCAGATCACGGCCGCCAAGGCTACCGGCTTTCAGATCGTTCGGGTCGGAAACAAGCAGCAGCTTGT
>CAYTGY010000570.1:0-2000 GCA_964437265.1 uncultured Spirochaetaceae bacterium
CGACTATGTTCTTGAGCGTGGAGAGGTCTTGTATGAGAGCCGCTCATGATAGGGTAACCACACCCCGTGAGAAGAGACTCCGTCGCTGCACCATCTCGGTTGCTGCTATCTGCCCTTGATCCACTCCGCCGCGCAGTTCGTCGCAGGGCGCGCTGGTGGGGTTGGATGCTGTATCGCGACGCGCGTGACCTGCTCTCGTACCGGCTCGCGCTCCCGGCCCTATGTCACGGCAACGGTGCGCATTCAGAGGCTCTCCGGGCCACGCCGTTCGTGGTGCTGTGCTCTCCGCGGAACGGCGGTGCCGGTGCGATTTGGTCTGGCGCTACCTGGAAAGGATTTGCTCGCTACGTGTTATCCATCTCACCCGGCACAATCTCCTGCGCCAGTACGTATCTCACCGCATCGCACACCAGACCAATCAATGGTCCCAACGGACCAACGAACGGCGCCGTCGATATCGGCCGGTAGTGGAGCCGCAGCATCTGCTATGGTGGGCGCAGCGTGAGCGCAGGCTTCAGTCTCAGGCGACGGCGCGTTTCAGGTGCCACCTGCAGCTAAACCTGACCTACGAGGAACTGGTGTGCGATCCGTCGTCTGCTGTTGGGTCGGCGGTCCGGTTCCTGGGTGCAGCGACGGGCAATCTGCCCGCCATACGCACCGTGAGACAGAATCCTGAGCCTCTCGCACAACTGGTTGCCAACTGGGATGAAGTGCTTGCACACCCACCTCCAGCGCTCCAATTCATGTCCGGCGCAAGACGAGAACGCAATCTGGAGGCGCTCCCCTCTCCCACCGCGCGAAAAACCGCGGTATACTGTGAAGTAGGGATGACGAATTGCGTGTACTAGAGAAGTAGAGAAGGAGTACGCGCAGTGAGCACTACCATGGAATTGAGCCAGGAGACGCTTGAGACTATTGGCCGCTATGTGAAGCAGAACCTGAGTGCGTGGGTTCAGGAGGTGTCTCCGCTCCCGCACCGTGGACCGGACCCGGTGCTGCTGGAGCGCATCGTCCGCGTGGAGGAGCAACTCAACACCACCAACAACCTGTTGAAGCAAGGCTTCAAGGATCTACGGTCGGACATGAGGGCCGCTCTGACGGATCAGGGCGCGCAATTCGACCGGCGTTTCCAAGAGCAAACAGCCCATCTGGACAAGCGCTTTGAAGAGCAAACGGCGCACTTCAACCAGCGCTTTGAAGATCTAACGTCCGCCATGGACAAGCGCTTTGAAGAGCAAACGGCGCACTTCAACCAGCGCTTTGAGGATCTGACGTCCGCCATGGACAAGCGCTTTGAAGAGCAAACGGCGCACTTCAACCAGCGCTTTGAGGATCTGACGTCCGCCATGGACAAGCGCTTTGAGGCGGTCGACCGCCGCTTTGAGGACTTCAATCACCGGTTCGATGATTTCAACCACCGGTTGCAGGAGCAGCGGGAGGACATGAACGCCCGGTTTGACCAGACCAACCGAAACATGAACCGCTGGATGGGCGCCATGACGCTGGTGATTGCGCTGGTGGGAATGGCCGCAACGTTGGCGGTGGTGTTCACCGGGTAACGGTCGGCGTCTGTGGGTTCGCTCTTCGCCGGTCTGCCGGAGCAGTTTTTCGTTCCGCTTGCCTCACCCAACAAGCACCAGTACGCGGGCCTGCTGCTCGCCTACTATCGGCTCTTTCTTGAATACCGCTCTGCGGTAGAGCGCGATTTGGTAGTGGCGCGGTTCGCCTCATACCTTGCCGCGGAACCTTCAAACGACGGCGGGCAACCGGTTGCCCCGGAGGCCGCGGAAGACGCAGAGACCGCGGCGGACCCGCGGGCGCCGGCCCATCGGTACCTGCGCAACCTGATTTGCTACTGGTGGCTGGATGAGGAGGAGCAGGCCGATTTCAGCAGGCACGTCACCATGCAGTCGCACGCGCGGCCGTTTTTGGAGGCGCTCGACGCCACAGAGCGCGGGACGCAGGTGGCGTATGAAAGCCACATTGTTGCGATCTACGCA
>CAYTGY010000571.1:0-286 GCA_964437265.1 uncultured Spirochaetaceae bacterium
CCTGTTCACCTACCTACATCTGGCGGCTGACACGGAGCTTGCGCGGACCCTCATAGAGCGCCAAGTATCCGCGGTCGCATACGAGACAATCGAGCTCGATGATCGGTCGTTGCCGTGTTTGACCCCGATGAGTGAGATCGCCGGCAGGCTAAGCGTCCAGGAGGGCGCCAAGTATCTGGAGAAGGAGTTCGGAGGGCGCGGCATTCTTCTTGGCGGCGTGCCCGGTGTGCCGCGCGGCAATATCGCCATCCTGGGCGGGGGCGTTGTCGGGACCAACGCATGCAAG
>CAYTGY010000571.1:296-1998 GCA_964437265.1 uncultured Spirochaetaceae bacterium
CTGGACATCAACGCCCGGCGCTTGGCCTATCTGGATGACATCTTCGGCAGCTCCATCACCACGCTCTACGCTACCGAAGGGAACATCGAGCTTGTCCTGAAGGAGGCGGACATCGCCATTGGCGCGGTTCTGCTGCCCGGCGAGTCCACACCAAAACTGATTACCCGTGCCCACCTGGGACTGATGAAGCCCGGCGCGGTCATGGTTGACGTGGCGATTGACCAAGGCGGAATTGCGGAGACTTCGCGTGCCACAACCCATGATGAGCCCATCTACATTGTGGACGATGTCGTTCACTACTGCGTGGCAAATATGCCCGGAGCGGTGGCCCGCTCATCGACAATCGCCCTGACCAGCGTGACGCTCGCCTACGGCCTACAGATCGCGGACCAGGGGCTGGAAGCGGCTGTGGCGGCGAACATCGCCATCCGAAAGGGGATGAACACCTACCACGGCGCGTGCGTCCATGAGGGGGTCGCACGAAGCTGCGGATTACCGTACCAGGCATACCAGGCCGGGTAGCCAAGTTCCCTTGGATCGCCGAGTGTGTTGGGGTATCTTCAACTGGTGATGAAACGAACCAGCCTGACCGTTGTCGTATTGCTGCTGATTGAGATCGCAGCGTTCGCCACTACGCCGGACTTTGTGGTGAACTTCCTCCCGGCTGACGTCCAGCTGAACCCCATTTACAGCTACACGACAACCGAGGCACAGATCTACACGGCGATCTACGAGGGGCTGGTTGTCTATGACCCGCTCACATTGGAGCCACGGCCGGGAGTTGCGGAACGGTGGGAGGTGAGCTCGGACGGGCGCACCTACACCTTCACCCTGCGTGCCGACGCGCGCTACTGGAACGGTGACCAGGTGACCGCGGAGCACTTCCGGGACACGTGGCTTAAGCTGCTTTCTCCGGACACCAGGGCGGCGTACGCGTCGTTGCTGGACATCGTTCAGGGGGCTCGTGCGTTCCGCAACGGTGAGATCCAAGATCCCGACTCGGTCGGCATCCGAGCCGTCTCCGATCGCGAGCTGGAGATCACGCTGGAGCATCCGGCAAGCCACTTTATCCGCATCCTCTGCCACCACAGCTTTGTGCCGGTGCATCCGAACCTCCTCCACGTTCCGGAGTGGACCAAGCCGTTGGACGTAGTCGGCAACGGTCCCTTCGTGTTGGCAGAGTCAAGCGACCAGGAGATGGTGCTGGTCAAGAGCGAGCGATACTGGGACCGGCGACGGGTGGAATTGGAAACCCTTCGGTTCACGTTCAGTGACGCCTATCTGGAGGTCACGGATCAATTCAACATAGGGGATATCCACTGGGTGCGCGGTGCGATTGATCTGGCCGCCGCGCGCTACCGGGACACCATTGTCGTGAACCCGCTTTTTGCTACCACCTACTACCAGTTTAACGCTGCACGGAAGCCCTTTGACGACTGGCGCGTCCGCCGCGCGCTTGCGCTGCTGGTCCCCTGGTCTGAGATACGGAGCGACGAGTACCAGTTCTTGCCCTCGGCAAACCTGGTCCCCTCCATCCCCTACTATCCGGACGTGGAGGGAATTGTGGAGCCCGATGCTCAGCGCGCACAGGAGCTGCTGGAGGCGTCCCGGATCCAGGCGGCGCCGGACTTCACCATCACCATTCCCGGTGGTGAGGAGAATCTCCGGATCGCGATGCTCATGAAGGAGGCGTGGGAGCCCG
>CAYTGY010000572.1:0-1994 GCA_964437265.1 uncultured Spirochaetaceae bacterium
GCGTGTACGATGCAGGCTGGCAGGATGTTGTGGACGAGTACAACGCCTACTACGCAGAGAATCGATAGACTCAACTGACCGCAGAGCGGAGGGGCGAATCAACGAGACACGCTCCCTCGTGTGCTCAGCCTTCCGCAATGCGTAGACGAGTATCTCGCGCCGGCTCACAAAAGCCGGCGCGGTCGTTTCTGCGCGCCGCTGCATGCGCCCCTTCCCAACCTCACTCCACCTCAGCCGTCTCTCCAAAGAACAGATACACCGCCGGGCCGTAGTGCGGTCGGAAGGCGGTCTCTCCGCCGGCGAAGAAGGTGCTCACCCCCACCTCCCCACCAAGCGTCAGTGAGACCGGGCCGGCGATAGAGAAGGAGTAGCCGATGTCCGCGGCGGTTGAGACCACGAGCTCTCCGGTGTGGAAGTTGTAGGAGGTGGTCACAATGGGACCGGTGAAGAGGCCGATCAACCCGGGAGTCATTCCAAACGGGTAGAACGGAACGCCCACTGAGGCGCCTACGTTGCCCAGGCTCACCCCGTCTGCAATCCGGAGCCCCACCACGGTGCCCACCTTGAGCGACGCGATCTGACCTATGGCGGTCTCATACACCACCGGGAGCACATTCACGTACACCGGATTGTCCGGCTCATGCGGCTCACCGTATACCTGGAAGTGGATGCCAATGCGGTCTTGCCCGGCTGCGGCGGTCAGCCGGCCACGGCGAACGCATCCAGTCCCGCCGCCTTGGCCAGCTGAAACTGTCGTTCGTCATTGGTAAGGAACGCGTCGCATGCGGTAACGAGCGCCGCGGCAACGTGAGCCACGTCCAGCGATCGCGTCCCTATCTCTGAGGTGTGTTTCTTTGCGAGTCTCACTGCCCGACGGTACAGGTCGCCGTTGTCTGGAGAGACCGCCTCGAGCACCTTTGCGCTTCGGTCCTGGTCAATGGTGTCCAGAACGGAGTTGAGTTGATCCTGGGTGATCTCCTTTTGGAAGAGCTTGAGCGCGAACGCATTGGTCAGTTCCAGCTCGTGAAGCGGCGTAAAGAGAATTGATCCTCCGCGGTCGCCCACCCATCGCTCAACTGCCGCACTCTCCGGTTCCGGGTAGTACAGTTTTGCGAGCGCACTCGTATCAAGGTAGAGCGTCACCGGCGTGCCTCGCGGTCCTCCATGATGATCTCTGAGATCGTTGCGCCGTCTGCTTGTTGAAACGTGTCCCGTGCCCTGAGCGTGAACGCCGGTAACTCCGGCGCGCCGGTATCCGGTGGAACAATCTTGGCTACAACGCGGTTGCGCCGGGTAAGCAGTATCTCCTCTCCCTGGTCTACGTACGCCAAGATGCGACTGAGGTGGTGTTGTGCGTCGGCGATACTTGCCTTTCTCATGCGTTAAGTATAACGCATGAGCGCCCCTTGAGCCAGTTGCGCGCCACCATTCCGCATCCGCCTCATTCGTCGTACAATGGGGACGGAGCCTGCGTATGCCGAACAAACAGCGTCCTCACGCCAACCATGGTCCGGAAGCCCCGTACACGCGCGATGAGCTGGAACGGATCTTCGCCGGCGCCGTCTCTGAAGAGAACCTGGAGCGCATTCTGAACCTTGATCCGCCGCTCTCTCCGGCGGCTGATGAGAGAGAGGCCACCATGCTCTTCTCCGATGTCCGCGGGGCAACCGACCTTGCCGGACGGCTTGGAATGGAGGAGGCCCGGCGGATTCTGAACGAGTTGCTTGACCGCACAACCGCTGAAGCCGCGCGCGTCGGCGGTTACGTGGACAAGTACGTGGGTGATGAAGCGATGATCGCTTTTGGGGCGCCGCTTTCGGTGCCCGCGGAGGAACAGGCGGTTTCGGCGGCGGCGCTCAGCCTGGCGATCTACCGAATTGCTACCGAGCTGGATCTATCAGTAGGGGTGGGGATCAACACCGGCACCATGGCGTTTGGCTGCTTCACCCCACGGAGCAGGCCAAGCTATACGGCCATGGGGGATGCGGTGAACT
>CAYTGY010000573.1:0-1990 GCA_964437265.1 uncultured Spirochaetaceae bacterium
GCTCCAGATCGATCTTCAGGACGAAAGCTCGGAGGCGCGGTTGCATTCGCTGGCTCTGGCCCGAACCGCGCGTGCCTACTATGAGGAAGACGGCGAGAGCCCGGTGAACCGTCAGGAAGCAATCAGATACGCAAACCGTGCCATCGAGCGTGATGACGAGGTGTGGGAGCCGCATTTCACCCTTGGCGAGATCTACGTGGACACCGAGCTCTTTCAGGATGCGATTGACCATTTCAAGGCCGCCGCACGGCTGAGCCCGGAGGATCCACGTATCTTCTTTGAATTGGGAAACGCACAGTACAAAGCCGGGCTCTATAGGGACGCCAGGGGCAGTTATGAGACCTGTGTTCGGCTGGATCCGTACTATGAGAACGCATACTACAACCTTGGCATCACCAACCTCCGGTTGGACGCGGCGGATCGCGCCCTGAGCGCGTTTGAGTTCGCAATCAACGTAGACAGCGATGATCCGCGTCCGTACTACAGAAAGGGCTCCATCCTCATGGATCGCAGGAACTATTCTGCCGCCACGGAGGCGCTCACGCGGGCGGTGGCGCTTGACCCACAAGTTGCGAACTACAACCTCCGGCTGGCGCAGTCGTACTACTATCAGGGAAACCTGGAACAGGCCGAACAATACTTCGCCGCGGCGGTACGACACGAGCCTGAAAGCGCGCTCAACAACTACAATCTGGCGGTTGTCAGACTTGAGATGGGGCGTCCCACGGAGGCGCGGGGACCCGCGCGGAAGGCCGTGCAGCTGGATACCACCAAGGCGGAATACCATTACACCCTGGGGCAGGTGCAAGAAGCTCTTGGGGAGCAAGATGCTGCGCTGGCTAGCTACGCAAGCTCCGTGCGGGCCAACAATCAGTACTACAAAGGGCTCAACGAGCTTGGGCGGCTCCTTGATGAGATGGGCCTGTACGACGAGGCGCTTGACTACCTGCTTGCGGCGCACCGATTGGACCCAGACGGACTCGAGGTGAACAATAACCTGGGGAACGTCTATTTGCACAAAGAGCTCTATGACGACGCCATCACGCACTTTCAGGTGGCCATTGGGCAGGATCCTGACGACACGTCCATCAGGTACCACTTGAGCCTGGCATACCTCTCCGCTGAGCGGTTCACGCAGGCGGAGAACAGCCTCAGGGAGCTCATCAAGCTCAACCCCAACTACTGGCTTGCGTATCACCGGTTGGGGGAGGCGCTGATTGCGCAGGAGAAGTCAGACGAGGCGGAGGATGTGCTCACCACGCTCCTGGAGATGAACCCGGACTACCAGCAGAAGGACCGCGTTCAGTCCATGCTGTCGTCGCTCTGACGACCCACCAGTTCCATAAGCCGTCCCCGCTCCAGCCGCACCCACAGGGGGCGGCCGTGGGGACACCGCGCGTTCTCTAGCTCCAGGGCCCCGGAAGCTATCCGGAGAGCGGTTTGCGGGTCAATGCGGTCGCCGTCCATGACCGCCGCCCGACAGGCAACCGTGGAGAAAAGCTGACGCTCAACATTGGCCGGCTGGGAGAGAAACTCATGAACAATGCCGTGCACCTGCTCCTCAGTGAGTGAAGGGTGGGAAGGGACGCTACGGACTTCCCAGGTGTGCGACCCCACATGCGCCAGCTCAAACCCGGCCCGTTGGAAGGCGTCAAGAGAGGCTCCGGCAAGGTCTGACTCGGCTGGTTCCAGCTCAACGGCAATGGGGACCAGGAGCGCTTGGCTCTTTGGTTGGGCGCGGAGCGCGTCGTAGATCAGCCGCTCATGAGCCGCATGCTGGTCAATGAGATAGAGGCTGTTTTCCAACTCCACCACCAGGAACAGCCCAAAAAGCTGTCCCAAGTACCGGATGCCGTTCCACTCGCCGGTGGGGACCGTCCCGGCATCCTCGGCAACCGTTGTGGGGCGGCCGGACCAAGGATCAAAGGTGCGGGCGAGGTCATACCGCGCACGCGGGGGGGGGGCGGGCGACGGGAACCGGAACTGCGGG
>CAYTGY010000574.1:0-1984 GCA_964437265.1 uncultured Spirochaetaceae bacterium
TCACCGGTGCTTCACTGTTGGGCAAAGATACCGGCCGAAATCAGAAAGCAGTCTACGCCAGAAACTGGTACACGGTCATCAGTGCAGTCAGCACCAGGAAGCCCGCGCCGATCAGCCACTGCTGAAACGACAACCGCTTCTCAACGCTCTCGAATCGCCTATCCACATGGTGGAGTCGATCTGCTCAAAGCGTCTGTCGATCTGTTCGAAGCGCTCCTCCTGGCGCGCTACCCGTTCGGCGATCTCTCGCTGACTCTGGTAGAACTCAGGCGGCAACTGGACCATGGGCGGCAAAGCCGCGGCGACTCCCCGGGCCGCAGCTCCGTGGTGCTTCAGTTCCCGGTGAAAAAGCCCGCCCGGGGCTTCGCCTGCGGCCGTCCTGCCGGGCTACCACACCGGGTGGGCGAACTCCGAGGCCGACCTACGTCGACCGACGGGACCGGTTCACGCCACGGCATCCACCGTCGGTGTGAGCTGGGGCTACGGGCGGGCAAGACCAGGCGGAAGCCTATGTTGTTGTTGCTGTTGCCCGGACTGTTGTTGTTGCGATTGGCCACTCGCGTGTTCGTCGCACTATTGTTCCAACTACCGCCGCGTTTCACCCGGTTCGACCCGGAGGCCGGGGTCCCATCTGGATACCAAGTGTCGCCGAAATGCACGGGAACGTGCAAGGGCCATGTGGGCAAACACCGACTGCATGTGGTCGGCGTACTCACGCTGGCCCCACCGCCCGGCTACAACGGCCTGGTAGCCGGCAGCAGCGCGACGCCGCGCCAGAGAGCGTTTTTTGCGCCCGGCGTAGATGCCGGTCGGTCTGACCAGAAAACCCAGAAAGGGAACACCCTGGTCTGAGCGGCCCAAGATACAGACATCGAATCCCACCGGCTTGAGGCGGAGGCCGAGTTCGTCGGACACACACGAGTCGATCTGCTCTACAACCCCGCGGAGCACGTCGGCATGGTCGTGAAACACCAGCATATCGTCCATGTATCGTAGATACCCGCGTACGCGCAACCGGTCCTTCACCAGGTGATCTCCATGCGCCAGATAGAAGTTTGCGAGGTGCTGACTCGTCAAATTCCCAATGGGCAACCCTCGCCCCGGAGTATGGCAATAGGAGTCGACGATGGTTCCAATCAGGTCCAGGAGCCGGCGGTCCTTTACTCTCCGTTCGAGACGGCGCAGCAAACGATCATGGGGAATCGAGTCGAAGTACTTCCGAACATCCAGCTTGGCGAAATGGCGGAAACGCCGGGTAAAAAACAGACTCCGGCGAAGCGCTGCGTCCGTCCCCTTTCCCGGCCTACAGGCGTAGCTGTCGTGGATCTGAAACCGTTCCAGTACGGGCTCCAAGACATTCATGATCGCGTGATGGAGCACACGCTCTGAGAAGGGCGCAGCACAGATGGTGCGCATTTTGGGCTCGTAGATAGTGAAGTACCGGTAGTTCCCCACTTCCACATCCTGATCGCGAATCCGTCTCTGAAGATCCCCCAGATGCCTATCCAGATCGCGCCGATACGCGAGTACGTCCGCCCTGGTAGACTTGCCTTTGGCAGCCTTGGAGAATGCGAGCCTCAGGTTGTCCCAGTCGGACACGCGCTCGTACAGTTCGCCCACGCGCTTCACGATGTTGGCGCCGTATCCGCAGACTCGTTGGTAGACGCTATGGCCCGCAGGAGTAGCTGGCCATACTGTTCTGCTTTGCCCTTCCCAATACCCGGGAGCGCCTCAAGCGCGTGGAGGGTTTCCGGACGGTTGGCGGCCACCGACGCCAGTTGTTCGTTGGTGAACACCGCGTAGACGGGCACACCGCGCTCCTCCGATATGCGCTTTCTGAGCTCCCGCAAGCGCGAAAACAGGGCGAAGTCCTCGGCCGAGAGAACGTCACGATAATCCACCTTGCCACGGCGCTTCGTGGAGGCGTCATTGTCCACAAGATATTCCACCAAGATGGCCCACAGGCTGTTCTCGCCGTTACACA
>CAYTGY010000575.1:0-1981 GCA_964437265.1 uncultured Spirochaetaceae bacterium
GCGTTCACGCCGGACGAACGGTTCCTCGTGATTGGCGCGCATCTTGAAGACCAGACAATTGGTGTGATGGATATGCGCTCCGGCGAGGTAACACAACGGCTCAACGCACACCGTGATGGTGTGGACAGCGTAACCGTCACGCCGGACGGAACACGGATCATCACCGCCGGGGAGCAAGAGCTGGCGGTGTGGGAGCTGACCGACGGTGAACTGCGAGAGGTGGCGCGTCGCCGCGTGGCTCAGGAACGAATTCCTGACATGACGGTCACGCCGGACGGCGCCACACTGATTGCCGCAGACATCCGGACGGACACGATTGCCCTGTTCCGCCTCGACTCCGGCACGGACGGAGGGCCAATCCCGGCCGGCCGGCTGGAGCCGCGGCAGTACTACACCAATACCGGCTATCTGCACCACGTTGATGTCTCAGCAAACGGCCGGTGGATCGCGACCGTGGTTCGCAAGGAACTGACTATCTGGGAGCGCGTGCAGGACGGATACGAGGTTGCCGCGGTGTTCCCGGATATTGGCACGAATATGACCGGTGTCACCTTTGGCCCTGACGCGCGGTGGCTCTTTGTCACCGACATGTACCGTGTCTACACGTTTGAGCACTCGGCAGGCCGGTGGAGCCGGCAGCATACCATTCGCCCCGGCGCGGTGGAGATCAAGGATATAGATCTGTCACCCGGCGGCGGGCTGCTGGCGATTGCCGGCGCTGCGTATGAGAACGGGAACGCGGTGGAGGCATGGGCACTCCCGGGAATGGAGCGCGGACCCGTTGCGGCGCTACAGGAGTACGCGGGTGGCGGATTCTCCGGAGCTCAGCGGGCGTTTGTCGATTACCAAAACGCCACGGAGATCCTTGACGGGATTGACCCCGCACTCACGGCGCCGCAGGAGATGTTTGAGACCGAGCTCGAGTTTGCTGAGCGCCGGGCTCGTGTAGGTGCGTCAGTCAAGCGCGCACTGGCAGAGCGAACGGAGGCTCACCTTGGAGCCGCTGCGGAGCCGACGGAAGACGGCAGGGCTACCGTAGAGGTCCCGGTTGATGGGCCGGGCCAATATGAGATCGAGACCCAGGAGTATATCCTTCCCGCAGCGGGAACCGAACTGACGCTCACGCTGGACCGCGATGCTGCACGCGATCTCTACCGGAACTGGCAAGATGCACGCCTTCGCGTGCTACGTGAGGAAACGCCGGAGGGTTACTGGTACGGGGCGTTTGAGATAGTGCATCCCACATTGGGCACCACCTTTGCCGCTCAACCTGATGAGAACCCATTCACAAGCGAACGCATCGATCCAATCACGTGGCGTGCGCCGTCAATTGCGGTGGGACCAAATCTGATGATGCGAAACGTGACGATTGACGGGATCTTTCCCAGTCTCTACCGCGTATACGCGCGCCGGCCGGTTGGTTCGGCTACGCTTGTCAACACCGGCCCCCGAGTCTCCGCGCTCGAAATCGACCTGTTCCTCCCACAGATGATGGACCGCCCGAGTAGGGCCGACGCGCCTGCATTTGTGGATGTCAACGGAACCGCGGATGTGGCGCTCCGTGCCGCGCTGAACCGGACAGTCCTTGAGCTCACCGAAGGCGACACGGCAGGCGCCGCCATCACCGTTCGCTACTCAGTTGATGGAACGTGGAGCGAGGAGCAGGTGAGCATTCCGGTGCAGGTCCTCAACCGCAACGCCATCCGGTGGGATGACGATCGGAAGGTCGCCGCGTTCATGAGCGTCAACGATCCGGCGGTACTGCGGTTTGCCAATCACGCAGTGGGCGCTGCGGAGGACCTCTATACGCAGACCTTGAGCCGAAACTTCTTGCACGCCATGCGGGTCTTCCAGGCGATGAGGGCAACGGCGATTACGTACGTGGTGGATCCGTCTTCAGCGTACGCGGAGATCTCCCGCGACGCGCTGGGCATTGATTTCCTGCGCTTCCCGGCACAGACGCTGGAGTACCGTTCCGGCG